>JAZSJL010000206.1:0-7795 GCA_045534355.1 Acutalibacteraceae bacterium | reverse complement strand
ACAACACGTTAATAAAACAGAGTCAGCAATAAGAATTACCCATCTTCCCACAGGCACGGTTGTTGAGTGCCAGGATGAAAGAAGCCAGCATAAGAATCGTGACAGAGCAATGAAAATTCTCCGTTCAAGGCTTCTTGATGCAGAGCGTGAAAAGCAAAATGCAGAAATTGCAGATGAGCGTCGCTCACAGGTTGGTACAGGCGACAGAAGTGAACGAATAAGAACCTACAACTTCCCACAGGGACGTGTAAGCGACCATAGAATCGGTCTCACCCTTTACAAAATCGAAGCAATTATGAATGGTGATTTAGACGAAATCATAGATGCTTTGATTACAGCAGATACAGCAGAAAGATTAAAACAGGAGTAAGCTTTGTGGATACACAGTTAATAAAAATCTCCACTACAGACGGCGTGGAGAAATATAACGAAGCAGCTCACCTTCTTCAAGGTGGGCAGGTTGTTGGTATCCCTACGGAAACAGTATATGGTCTTGCAGGTAATGCATATTCAGAGGAGGCTATCAAAAGAATTTTTGAAGCCAAGGGCAGACCACAGGATAATCCACTTATAGTTCACATATCAGAGTTTTCAGAGATATATGATTTAGTAAGTGAAGTGCCCCAAACGGCAAAGCTGTTGGCAGAAAAGTTCTGGCCCGGTCCCCTTACAATAATCCTGCCTAAGTCCGATAAGGTGCCACTTTGCGTAACAGGTGGGCTTTCTACAGTTGCAGTCAGGTGCCCCAAGCATCCTGTGGCAAATATGCTTATTAAAGCTACAGGGCTTCCCTTGGCAGCTCCGTCGGCAAACCTTTCGGGCAGACCAAGTCCTACAAGGGCACAGCACGTTTTCAACGATTTAAAGGGCAGAGTGCCACTTATCATAGATGGTGGCGAGTGCGATGAAGGTGTCGAGTCTACTGTAATAACCCTTGCAACGCCTGTACCAAAGCTTTTGCGACCGGGTAACATTACACTTAAACAGCTCAAAAGCGTTTTGGGTCAGGTTGAGGTGGATGAGGCTGTGCTCAATCCTCTTAAGGAGGGTGAGAGGGTTTCCTCTCCCGGTATGAAATATAAGCACTATTCACCCGATGCAAGCGTGGTTGTCGTAAAGGGTAGCTACGAAGCATTTTGTAGCTTTGTAAACAGCAATTGCGATGAAAATACCTATGCAATGGTCTTTAAGGGTGAGGGTACAGGGCTTGACGTTAACGTTATTGAATACGGAGAAAAAGAAGATTACAGAGGCTTATCACACTCTCTTTTTGAGTCGCTGCGTAATTTGGATGATAAAAAAGCCTCCCGTTGCTTTGTAAGGTGCCCCGACTCAAGTAATGATGATAACCTTGCTGTGCTTAATCGTCTTTTAAGAGCAGCAGCCTTCAAGGTTGTGGATTTAGATAAAAAAATCCTTATCGGTCTCACGGGCAAAACAGGCTCGGGCAAGTCTACAATAAGTAAGGCCTTTGCACAGAAAGGCGCATACGTTATAGATGGTGATATTGTAGCCCGTAAGGTTTTGGGAATAGATAAAACCTTGCTAACAAGGTTAGATGAAGCCTTTGGTGGCGTATTGAATCCCGACGGCTCGTTAGACAGAAAAAAATTAGCCTCACGTGCCTTCAGTACACCCGAGGGCACAGAGAAGCTCAATTCAATAATTCACCCTGCAATAAATGATTACATACATAATGAAGCAGCCCAAGCCTTTAAAACACACAGCGTTGTTTTAGTGGATGCTGCAGCAATTATAGAGTCGGGCTTTGCAGACGAGTGTGATTTTCTCCTTGTTGCACACGCTCCGTTTGACGTGAGAAAAGAACGTATTATTGCAAGAGACGGTCTTACTGAGGAAGATGCCCTTATTCGTATGAACGGGCAAAAGGACGATGATTTCTATCTTTCAAGGGCAGACGTGGTAATTAACAATTATTATCCGTATGATTTAACGGAGGAAATAAAAAAAGCAGAAAGTATTATATATTCAGTGGAGGGCTAACTATGAGTATCGAAGAAATGAAAAATGACCTTTTCTATTCACCAACGCACGCTGCAGTAGTTGGTGGAGATGAAGTTGTAGCGCAGGCAAATGAGTTTGCAGAGGGCTACAAGGTTTTTCTTAATAATGCAAAAACAGAAAGAGAAGCTACAGCAGAGGTTGTAAAAATGGCAAAGGCACAGGGCTTTGTTGAGTTTGACCCTGTAGTATGCTATAAGGCAGGCGATAAGGTTTACTATGTAAATCGTGAAAAAGCAATTATCCTCGCAGTAATAGGCAAAAAGCCTGTTTCAGAGGGTGTTAAGATTGCTGCTGCACATATCGATTCACCACGCCTTGATTTAAAGCCCAACCCACTCTACGAAACAGATGAGCTTGCATTGTTCAAAACCCACTACTATGGTGGTATTAAGAAATATCAGTGGGTAGCAATTCCTCTTGCACTTCACGGCGTTATTGTTAAAGCAGACGGCACCAGGGTAGACGTTAAAATCGGTGAGGAGGAGGGAGAGCCTAAGTTTGTAATCTCCGACATTCTCCCACACTTAGGCGCAGAGCAGGGCAAGCGTACTCTTTCAGAGGGTATTGCAGGCGAGGAGCTTAATGTTATTGTTGGCTCTCTTCCGTTCAAAAACGATAAGGGTAGTGAGCTGGTTAAGTTAAACGTGCTCAGGCTTCTCAATGAAAAGTATGGTATCAAGGAAGCAGATTTCCTCAGCGCAGAGCTTGAGGTTGTACCTGCCTTCAAGGCGGATGATATTGGCTTCGACAGAGGTCTTATAGGCTCATATGGTCACGATGACAGAGTATGTGCATACCCTGCAGCAATGGCAATATTCTCTATCGAGAATCCTGAATACACAGCACTTACCGTGCTTACAGATAAGGAAGAAACCGGCTCCGATGGTAACACAGGCTTACAGTCTGCATATATGGTGAACTTTATTTCACACCTTGCAAAAGCACAGGGGACAGAGGGCTATATTGTTCTTTCAAAAAGCGAGTGCCTTTCAGCAGACGTTAACTCTGCATACGACCCAACATTCAGCTCTGTATTCGAAAAGAATAATACCTCATTCCTTAACAGAGGTGTGGTTATCACAAAGTACACAGGCGCAAGAGGTAAGAGTGGCACAAGCGATGCGAGTGCAGAGTATATGGGTAAAATCAGAAAGCTTCTTGATGATAACAACGTTGTATGGCAGATTGGCGAGCTCGGTAAGGTAGATGCAGGTGGTGGTGGCACCGTTGCAAAGTACATTGCAAACCTTGATGTTGACGTTGTAGATTTAGGTGTTCCCGTGCTTTCAATGCACGCACCATACGAGGTAATCTCAAAGCTTGATTTGTATATGGCATTTAAAGCCTTTGCAAAGTTTATGGAGCAGAAATAAGGAGTAAAGTATGAGCAAAAATAAAAAAGAAAGACAGTATATTTCTCCAACTATATACTGGCTTTGCAGACCATTTCTTAAATTTATTTTTTACGTAGTTTTCTGGCCAAGGGTAAAGGGCAAGGAGAATATTCCCAAAAAGGGTGGAGCTGTTCTTGCAGGTAACCATGTTTTCGTGCTTGATCCGTTTTGTGTAGGCTCGGGCACAAGGCGTTGTGTTCACTTTTTGGGTAAATATGAAATCTTTAAGTATAAGTGGTCAAACTGGCTTTTTACAAAAGCAGGTGTTATCCCTGTGCATCGTCAGAGAAAGGACCATGCAGCACTTGAATCAGCAGAGAATTACCTTAAGGCAGGTGCACTTGTAGCACTCTTCCCTGAATCAACTATTATTAAGCCTGAGGGTGTACGTATTCTTCCTTTCAAAATGGGTGCAATCAAAATGGCATATGACACAGGCTGTCCTATTGTTCCGTTTACAGTTAACGGCAAATATGTTCCTATTGTCGGTAAAATTTCAATTACCTTCCATGAGCCATATTACGTGGAGAGCGATGATTTAGAGGCAGAGCTCGAAAAGCTTGTGCAAAAGGTTTGTGCAGGTCTTAACCCACCACTTGCTGAGGGTGAAAGAAAGTATACAAGAGATTGATTTTGTGTTTTGAGGTGTTTTATGAAGAAAATAATAGCCTTATTGCTTTTTGTTATTGTGCTTTTTAGTGGTTGTGGTGCTCCTGCTGTAGAGGAAGATTATGGTAGCTTTACTATGGATAAAACCTACTGTTACAATAACGATTACTATGCAGAGGTAACCAGTTTTAAAAATAATGAAGGTGTTAAGGTAACTGTTGTGGATATTTTCCAAGCCTCGAATGATGATATTAAGGAGTCGATCGTAATAGATACAGAGGACGAATTCCGGGGTTTTTGCTGGGAAAAGGATTCGCATAATATCTGGATTCAAACCTCCAAGGGCATATCCTGTTACCAAAAGGGCGATTTTCAGTGGAAGCTTGATGAGAATGCAGTAAAACCCGACTATATTATCGAAAAAGCAAAATAATATAACAACAAAGGCTTGACTTTTCATTTCAGTCAAGCCTTTTGTTATTATTTGGGGTCAAATGTTTACTTGAATGTCGAAAAATGGTATAATAAATTTAAAAGGAGGCGTTAGTATGGTGTTATCAGCTAAACATTATGAAGAAGTGTGGGATAAGGTATATGATATACTGCATTTTCGCCCTACTGTTGATAATACTGTTGTTCCTTTTGAAATTTCAGCACCATACACAATTTTTGGAATTGGTATTTCAGATGAATGTGATCTTGAGACTTTTCACCGTTTAATAACAGAAGCATTCATAAAATGCACCACCCCCGGTGAACGGCTCTATGCTTTAGATTGGCAACATGCTGCATTTTTATTTAACCCCAGAAATTCGGAACAAATGCAATCAACATATGTTGAGAATTCAAAGTGTCCAGATGGTGGATATTGGGCTTATTTCCCTGATTACTACCCGGACGGAGATTATTATTTCTTTATAGATGAGCAGTTTCGTTTTGGCTATCTGTCGCATCCTTGGCGGGAAGAAGTCTGGATTTTCGGTGAATGTCTGATTGCTGAATTTGAGAGCATCTATAAACAACTTGGTTGGGTGAAAAAAGAGGGGATATGAAATGAAAGTGAAAGACTTACTTTTTTCATATTATTTTCAAAACCCAATAAATAAACCCATAAACAGCACTTGCAAGCGTGCCGTAAACAATCACAGGTCCTGCAAGATTGAATATTTTCGCACCAAGACCTAATATCCAGCCCTCTGTTTTAAACTCAATAGCAGGGGAAACCATAGAGTTTGCAAAGCCTGTAATAGGAACTGCCGTACCGGCACCGGCGTGCTTGCCTATTTTATCGAAAACGCCTGAACCTGTCAGTATTGCAGTTATGACAATGAGCGTTCCTGAAACAGCTAGCTTTACCTCGTCTTCGTTAAGTGTGGTCATACCGAAAAGGCTTTTGAGTATTTCACCAAAGCAGCAAATACCACCACCGAAAATAAACGCCTTAATACAATCCTTAGCTATAGGTGATTTTGGTGTGGTTTGGTGCACTAATTGTGTGTATTCGTTTTTATCCAAAGCAATCCCTCGAAAATAAATATTTACTATTATTTTCTCTTTTTTAAGAGAAATATACATTGATTATTTTTTGAAAGTACTGTATAATTATTATAGTTCCTGACACAAAGGATATTTCCTGACTGAAAGGTACGGCTATACTAAAGTTTTTTGCCGCACCTTCTATAGGTGCGTTTTTTTATTGGAGGCGATAGCGTGAATTCAAGAGTTGGTGTTATAAGCATAATTGTTGAGGATGGCAATTCCGTAGAAACACTTAATTCCATTCTTCATACATATGGGGAGTATATCATCGGCAGAATGGGTATTCCCTACAGAGAAAAGGGCATCAGCATCATCAGTATCGCAATAGATGCTCCACAGGATATTATCTCCACCATAAGTGGCAAAATAGGTAATTTAAAGGGCGTAAGCGCCAAAACCGTGCTCTCAAATATTAAAAGCGATGGATAAAAGAGCAGTAGCATTAATCGAAAAACTTTGCTCTGCACATTCCTTAAGTGTAGAAGAATACGAGTATCTTTTAAATAACCGAACACCCGAAATACAAGAGCTTCTTTCTCAAAGAGCATTGGCTTTCAGGCGTGAAATATACGGTAATTCTGTTTATATCAGGGGTCTTATCGAGATAAGTAACATCTGCAAAAATAACTGTCTTTACTGTGGCATAAGAGCAGAAAATAGCCATTGTGAGCGCTACAGACTAACCCCCGAAGAAATTTTCACCTGCTGTGAGTCGGGCTACGAAATCGGCTTTCGCACCTTCGTTTTGCAGGGTGGTGAGGATGCGTTTTTCACAGATGAAATACTCTGCGATTTAATCATAAAAATAAAAAAACGCTTTCCCGATTGTGCTGTCACACTCTCTTTGGGTGAGCGCTCAAGGGAAAGCTATCAGGCTCTCTACAATGCAGGTGCAGACAGGTATCTTTTACGCCACGAGGCTGTCAGCGAGGAGCTGTATTCCAAGCTTCACCCTCACAATATGAGCCTGAAAAACAGGCTTGGGTGCCTTAAAAATCTAAAAGAAATAGGGTATCAGGTGGGCTGTGGCTTTATGGTGGGTGCGCCTTACCAGACAGCACGCCATATTGCAGAGGATTTAAAGTTCATTGAAGAATTTAAACCTCATATGTGTGGCATAGGTCCGTTTATTCCACACAACAGCACCATTTTTAAAAATGATAGTGCCGGTAGTGTGGAGCTGACCTGCTTTTTGCTGTCAATAATTCGCATAATGCACCCTAACATACTTTTACCTGCCACAACTGCCTTGGGTACTGTTGCTTCGGGTGGTAGGGAAAAGGGTATTCTTGCAGGTGCAAACGTTATTATGCCAAACCTTTCACCAACGGCAGTAAGAAGTAAATATGAGCTGTACAACAACAAGCTTCACACGGGAGCAGAGAGTGCAGAAAATATAGAAATTTTAAATAATAACCTTCGTGAAATCGGCTTTCAGGTAGAGATAACACGTGGTGACGCAAAAGGAGAATAACTATGGCTATTTATAATCCAAAATCATTAAAAGCAGAGGAATTCATAAACGATGGTGAAATCCTTGCAACAATACAGTATGCTGAAGAAAACAAGAATAACTATCAGCTCATTGAGGAAATACTCGAAAAGGCTCAGCCTAAAAAGGTTGGTAACGGCTATCAGTGTACAGGTCTTACTCACAGAGATGCTGCTGTGCTTCTCGCTTGCGATGACCCGAAAATCATAGAGAAATTATATGCTCTTGCAAACGATATAAAGCAGAAGTTCTATGGCAACAGAATCGTTATGTTTGCTCCTCTTTACCTTTCAAACTACTGTGTAAACGGCTGTGTTTATTGCCCTTACCATATGAAAAACAAGCATATTGCCAGAAAAAAGCTTACACAGGATGAGGTAAGAGCAGAGGTTATTGCCTTGCAGGATATGGGTCACAAGCGTCTTGCAATTGAAGCAGGTGAGGACCCGAAGAATAACCCTATAGAGTATATTCTTGAGTGTATAAAAACCATCTACAGCGTAAACCACAAAAACGGTGCTATACGCCGTGTGAATGTTAATATTGCTGCAACTACAGTTGAGAATTATCGCAAGCTTAAGGAAGCAGGTATAGGTACATACATACTTTTTCAGGAAACCTACCACAAAGAGAGCTACCTTGAGCTTCACCCAACGGGACCGAAGCACGACTACGATTACCACACAGAGGCTATGGACAGAGCTATGGAGGGTGGTATAGACGACGTAGGTCTTGG
>JAZSJL010000015.1:0-8783 GCA_045534355.1 Acutalibacteraceae bacterium | reverse complement strand
GTGATTTTATCAGCAGTAGGTGAAACGCTTTTTGATATATGTTTTTTAGAAGTGCCTAAGGAGCAGGCAGGGAAGTGATTTATTGTAAATGGTGTAAATGCAGCTGTGCCAAGCATAGCATTTTCCTTTGTAAGAGGAAGCTCCAGATTTTCTGCTGCCTGACCGATTATGGAGGCGATTTCAACGGAGCCGTTGTTGCCACTACCGTCCTTAAAGAAAACAGAAAGCTTGTCAGAGGTTGTGATTTCCTCTATAGGTATAAAATACGTAGGAATGTCTGAAAACAGCCTGCGATATTTTTTTGCAAATGCGTAGGAGCCTGCTCTACCTGAATACTCTGAACCTGTACAGAGAAGGCAAACCTCTGTTTTTTCGTAGCGAAAGCTATCCTCAGAAAATTGCTTAAGAAGGCTTAAAACAATTGAGGAGGGAATTAAGCTGGAGCTTATGCCCGAAGCTGTTTTCTTGGGGTTTATAATAATAAGTCCGAAGGCATAGAACGGAAGAAAAACTAAACAGGCAATTCGCAAAATTTCGAATTTTGAGTCTGAAATAGGGGCGCCACTAAAGAGGAACGCCAACTGGCTACAGAATAAAATCGTGTTGCCCATTACAGAGCAAAGGCTGATTATTGCAGGAGCCATATTGCCGAAAACAAAGCTTCTGAAGCTGAGAGGGGAGTCAGAGTGTGTTACAAAAACAACTCTTGCTTGCGCAGAGCCTCGTGGAAAGCGTCTGCCGAGAATGTTTTTTGAGGAGCGTTTGGGTTTTATTGCATCAAGCGCTGTGCCGTCAAAAATAAATTTATAAGCAAAGGCTGTGAAAACACCTAAATTGATTAAAAGAGAAATAATCGAAGCTCCTGCATACCCTCCCGACACTGCAATACAAAACAGTATAACCGAGATAATCAACAAGCCACACAGTATTTTGTGTGTAACTGTACCTGCACCCGGATGGGTGAGAAAGTGCTGTTCAGCCGTATCATCGCAATATTTCATAAGCTCATTGAGAAGGATGTGCTGTGCCTGTTCCTCGCCCTTGCCACCTGCACGCCTGTTTTCGGTGGATTCGGTAATTATCTGCACGGTTTCCAGCACGTAGCTTATGCTTTTATCATCGAGCTGTGGATGTGTAGTCATATCAGCCTATGATATTTACAAATCTCGCATAGGCTTCTTCCCATTCATCTCTGTTTTCAGGCTTATGATGCTTGAGATTTTCGCCTTGTGCAATAATTTTTCTTGCTGTGCCGATATCAGGGATTTCACCTGAAGAAATAAGCTGAATTGCAATATTGCCTAAAGCAGTTGCTTCAATAGGACCACCGTAAACGTCTACGTTACAGCTTTGCGCTGTCATATTAAGCAAGAGCTTATCCTTGGTGCCACCACCCATAACGTGAATACGGTCGTAGGTCTTGCCTGTGCACTCCATAATACCATCGAAGGTGAGTCTGTACTTAAGAGCAAGGCTTTCGTAGATACAGCGCATAATTTCACCTACAGTCTGTGGCACGTACTGACCTGTTCTTTCGCAGTACTCCTTAACTCTCTTGGGGATGTTGCCCATAACGCCGAATTCAGGAGCATCCGGGTCAATAAAACACTTAAGTGGCTCACATTCGAGAGCTAATTTTTCAAGCTCTGCATATGAATACTCTGTACCCTCACGAATCCATTGGCGACGGCTTTCCTGAATAAGCCATAAGCCACATATGTTCTTAAGAAAGGCGATAGAGTAGCCATAGCCACCCTCGTTTGTAACGTTAAGCTTTTTAGAAGCCTCATTTAGCACAGGCTCTTTTACCTCTGTACCGAAAAGTGACCAGGTACCACTACTGATAAACGCAAAATCCTCATATTCGCAAGGCGCAGCAGAAATGGCGCTCTGTGTATCGTGGGAGGCTACGCTGATTATGTCTGCCTTTGGTACGCCTAATTCCTCGCAAATTTCGTCGCTTAACTGACCGATTATTGTGCCTGTGGGAACAATATCTGTAAGTATACTCTTTTTAAGTCCGAAGGCATCGAGGATTTCATCGGACCAGGTGCGTGTTTGTAAATCAACCATCTGTGAGGTGGTTGCGATTGAATATTCTGTAGACTTTACGCCTGTGAGCATATATGCGAGAAGGTCAGGCATAAAAAGAAGTGTTTCTGCTTCTTCAAGGATATATGGCCTGTTTTCCTTAAGAGAAAGAAGCTGGAAAACAGTATTGAAGTCCATAAACTGAATACCTGTTATATCATACATTCTTTCGTGAGAAATGTATTGCTTTGCTTTTTCAACCATACCATCGTTTCTTTTGTCACGGTAATGGATTGGGTTTTCAATGAGTGTTCCGTCTTTTCTTAAAAGACCGAAGTCCACACCCCAGGTGTCTATACCGATAGAGTCGAAGCCACCGTCCTCCTTTGCTTTGAGGATGCCCTGCTTGATTTCAAAGAAAAGTCTTTGTACGTCCCAGTAAACAGTACCGTTTATTGTAACAGGGTCGTTTGAGAAACGATGTACCTCACGAAGAGTTATTTTTTCTCCGTCAAATTCACCTATAATGGCTCTGCCGCTTGATGCGCCAAAGTCGAATGCTAAAACTCTTTTTGCCATTTATATCACTCCAAAGTAATAATCAAAGTAGTCCTACAAAAGTGGGTTATTTAAGGAAGCAGTTAATAATAATTTCCTCTGCCTCTTCTGCTGTTTTGCCCATTGTCTGGAGCTTGAGAAGCTGGTCGTTATTAATTCTTCCGATAGCTGCCTCGTGTACGATGTTTGCTTCGCAATGGTTAGCAGCAATTTCAGGGATTGAGCGTATTCTTGCCTCGCCCATAATGATTGAGTCGCACTGTACGTGTGCACGACAGCTTGCGTTACCAACAGCACGAGGGTAGAAAACCTGTTCGGAGGAATCCTTTGCAACAGAGCGTGAAACAATCTGTGCTGAAGCACCCTCTCCGTTGAGCTCTACTACCATATCAGAGTGTGCTATCTGACTGCCGTGAGTCATAAGCTTTTCTAAAATAACAAGGGCAGCACCCTTTTCAAGCTTTGCAACAGTATCTCTCTTTGTGGAGTCAACGCCCTTAATCTGTACTGTTTCCATTTCACAGTAGGAGCCCTCGTCCATATAAATTTCGGTTACGGGGTTGAGTACTCTTTCGCCTGTGCCCTCGCCCTGACCGTAGTGCTTTTCAACATACTTGATTCTTGCATTTTTACCTATGAAAAATCTGTGTATGCCGTCGTGCTCACTTTTTTTGTCGCCTGCGTTGTGTATACCACAGCCTGCAACAATAACAACGTCAGCATCATCACCAATATAAAAATCGTTGTAGGTTACGTCGTCTACGCCTGTTTCTGTAATAATAACAGGTATATGCACGCTTTCGTTTTTAGTGCCGGACTTGACTGTAATATCTATACCGGACTTGTCCGTCTTAGGCTCAATAGTGATATTTGCACTTGATTGGCGCTCTATTCCTTCACCATTTTTTCGTATATTGTAGGCTCCCTGTGGTGTGCCGTGAAGGTCGGCAACAGCTTGGAGCATTTCACGAGTTACTTTATCCATAGTCTGTTCCTTATCTGAATGTACATCCGTTATTGTTGAATTCTGCCATAAGCTGAGGGAAAATCTCATCGGCAGGGCCACGCTTACTTACTACGCCGTCTGCAACGATGATAATTTCATCTGCTATTTTCATAATTCTTTCCTGGTGGGAGATGATTACCATACTCTCTTTTCGTGTTTTTGATATACCCTTAAAGCTTTCAACAAGCATATTGAAGCTCCACAGGTCAATGCCTGCCTCGGGCTCATCGTAAATAGCCAACTGAAGCTCCCTTGCCATAAGAGTTGCGATCTCTATTCTCTTTATTTCGCCGCCTGAAAGGGAGGAGTCAACCTGCCTGTTAAGGTAATCCTTTGAGCAAAGACCGACCTGTGTAAGATAAGCACAGCACTGGTCCTCGGGAAGGTCGCTGCCGTGAGCAATACTCAAAAGGTCACGAACAGAAAGTCCTTTGAAGCGTGGTGGGTGCTGGAAGGCATAGCCTATACCTAACTTTGCACGCTCTGTAATGGAAAGGTCTGTAATATCCTGACCGTTCCAGAAAATCTGACCACCGGTTGGCTTTTCAATACCCATTATAAGCTTTGCAAGGGTAGATTTACCACCACCATTGGGGCCTGTTATTACAACAAATTTGCCGTCATCAACAGTGAGTGAAATGTCTTTTATAATGTCTTTTTCACCTTTTTCGTCGGCAACGTAAAATGAAATATTTTTTAACTCTAACATAAGAATCTCCGAAAGAATATTTTTAAGTAAATGAAAAATAATTGGTATTTACAATCTACATATTTACTCATTGTAAATTATATACAATTAATAGTATTTATTCAAGTCTTTTTGAAAAATCCTTGTTATAGTGTAATATTTGTGCTATAGTAAAAATGAATTACTGTATAAATATTTTTGAATTGGAGGTAGCTATGAGAAGAATCGGAGGAGATTACGAAAAGGATTTGTCAAGAGAAGAGCTTGAAACCGTTTTGAGAGAGGCTGTTACAGGTATTGCTATTGTTTCACCACACCCCGATGGTGTTCGCCTTGACTACACAAATGATGCATTTTTCGGTATTTTCGGCTACACAAGAGATGAGTATGAGGAGCTTAGCGCAGATGTGCGTATGAGTCTTTTCAATCAAGCCGATTTTATTAATATTGTTGCAAGAATCAATACTCAATATGAGCCGGGCGAAATAATTCAGTTTGAAACAAGAATCAACAAAAAAGGCGGAGAAAAAGCCTGGGCACTTATTTCAACAAGAAAGCCAAGCAACACCTCGAGAGAGGAGCTTGTTTTCATTTGTAATATTACGGATATTACCGATATGAAAATGCTCCAGATGCAGATTCAGGAGGAAAAAGAGCGTTACGAAATTGTTGAGGAAATTTCTGATAATATCCTCTTTAACTACGACGTTGTAGCAGACGTTTTCGAGTGCGCTTCTAAAACTATAAGGGGAGCAAAATCAAGAACACGAATTGAGGATGCTATTGAAAACCTTACCTATGGCGACATTATCGACCACAGAGACGTGCCTGCATTTATAGAGGCGCTAAGTAATGCCCTTGCAGGTAAGAAAATCAATGTTTTTGATGCACGTATCATCAACGAAAAGGGCGATGGCGTATGGCACAGAATCAAGTTTGCCGTTATATATGGTGACGATGGAAACGCATTGAAATTCATAGGCACTCTTACCGACGTTGATAAAGAGAAAAAGGAAAAAACACGCCTTATTTCACAGGCAGAAACAGACCAGCTTACAGGCTTTTTAAATAAGCTTTCGGTAAGTATGAGAATCTCTGAAATGCTTAAAGAAAAACCCGGTATGCCGGGAGCACTGCTCTTTATGGATATTGATAATTTTAAGATGCTCAACGACACCTATGGTCATCACGAGGGAGACCTTTTCCTTAAGCAGTTTGCAGATAAGCTTTCTATTCGCTTTGGTGCAAATGACGTGCTCGGCAGAGTAGGTGGTGAGGAGTTTGTGCTGTTTATTGACGGTGCAAATCTTACACAGGAGACACTTGTGGAGAGAGCAGAGAAAACAGCAGAGGATATTCTGAAGATTTGCCACGGCGTAAAGCTTGAAAACGTTCCTGGCAGAGAGTTTTCCTGCAGTATCGGTATAGCTCTTCGTAACGTGAACGGCACAACCTATGCAGCACTCTATGAAAGTGCCGATAAGGCTATGTATGCAGTAAAGAAAAGTGGTAAGAACAATTATCGCTTTGCCGAGTAACGTGCAGATACATAAAAAATATCTACCAATGGAGATGTGGAATTTGTCGAGAATAATAGAATATATTAAAGATAAAAGAATACTCATTTTAGGCTTTGGCAGAGAGGGTAAATCCACCTATAGCTATATAAGAAAGCACCTGCCCGAAAAGCACCTTACCATAGGTGATATGAGGAAGCCTGATGTTGAGGATGATAATATTTCACTCGTTTTTGGTGAGGATTACCTCAAGTGCCTTGGGGATTTTGACATTGTTTTCAAAAGTCCGGGAATAGCATTTTTAGAGGATAATATGTACCCTGAAACTACTGAAATTACCTGTCAGACAGATATGTTTTTGCGCTTCTGCAAACCAACTGTTGTTGGTATTACAGGCTCAAAGGGTAAGACTACAACCTCTACTCTCATATACGAAATGCTCAAGGCAGGTGGGGTGAATACCTGTTTAATAGGTAACATAGGCGTACCTGTTTTCGAAAAGGCTGACGAAGGTGAGGATTTAGTTGCCGTTATTGAAATGTCCTCTCACCAGCTTGAATTTACTACAGCGAGTCCCAAGGTTGCCGTGCTTGTGAATATCTATCAGGAGCACCTTGATCACTACAAAACAGGCTTTGAGGGCTACGTTAATTCAAAGCTTAATATTGCAAGATTCCAAAGGTCAGGGGATACGGTAATATATAACCCTGAGCAGGACCTTGAGGGCGTTGTTGACTGGGATAAGGTAATTGTAAACGGCAACGGCTGTGCCGTAACCTTTACCCACGCTAAAAACGATGAATTTATTAATGAATTGTGGCTCTCTACACAGCACCTTAAGGGTGAGCACAACAGGCAGGATATAGCGTATGCTCTTGCTGCTGCCCGTGTGTTTGGTGTAAGCGACGATGCTGCAAGGGTTGCTATAGAGGGCTTTGGTGGAATAGAGCACAGAATGGAATTTGTCGGCGTTATAGATGAGGTAACCTACTACAATGATAGCATCGCAACAATTCCTACTGCAGTTATGGGTGCTGTGAAGGCTCTCGGCAACGTAGATACGCTTCTTTTCGGTGGTCTTGACAGGGGTATAGATTACGATGAATTTGTAGAATTCCTTTACTCTGCAGATATATCTAACCTTGTGGGGCTCCCTGAAACAGGTCACATAATAATCGAAAGACTGGAAAAAAAGGGCTGTAAAAAAAATATGGTTTGTGCTGTGGATATGCAGGATGCTGTTATTAACTGCCACAGGCTAACAGCGAAGGGTAAAGCCTGCTTGTTTTCACCTGCGGCGGCAAGCTACAACTACTACAAGAACTTTGAAGAAAAGGGTAAGCATTTCAAAGAGCTTGTAAATAAATTGACAAAATAATTTTTAATGTGTATAATATATTTTACAAATTTTGTTAATCAAAAGAGGAGATTTTTATGAAAAAGCTTTTAGCAGTTCTTTTATCTGTTGTGCTTGTTTTCTCTCTTACAAGCGTTAGCTTTGCAGCAAATAACAGCACAGCTCTTAAGTTTGACGAAAACGGCAAGTTTAAAATCCTTGTTCTTGCTGACGTGCAGACAGATTATCCGATGCAGAAGGATATGATTTTCTTCATGGAAGAGGCAATCTATGCTTCTCAGCCGGACCTTGTTATCTTCACAGGTGACAACGTTAACAACGACGACAAGAGAACATATTCACAAATGCTTGCTCCTTGTATCGAAGCAGGTGTTCCGTATACAATGGTTTTAGGTAACCACGATCAGGAAAATTCAGGTGGTATGACAAGAGAAGAAATCGTGGCTGAATATCAGAAATACGAAGGCTTCCTCGGTTACGATGCTGACCCATCAATTCACGGTGCAGGTACTCATAACCTTCCTATTCTTTCAAGCGACGGCTCAAAGACTGCATTCAACCTCTGGATGTTCGACTGTGGTGACTACGTTCGTACATCTGCCGGTGAATGGCTTGGCTATGACTGGGTTCGTGAGGATCAGATTGAGTGGTACAACAGTGTTCGTGATGAAATGACAGCTGCAAACGGTGGAGAGGTTGTTCCTTCGTTGGTATTCCAGCATATTATTCCACAGGAGCCTTGTGAAAAGATTTTCCTTCCCTCAGAGATTAAGCTTGGTGAAGCAACAATGAATTTCCAGGACGGAACAATATATTCTTTCATTCCTGATATAACAAAGTATGAGGGTTACCTCTTTGAGAGATGCTGCCCAAGCTATGGTAATGATGGCCAGTGGGAGGCTATGGTAGCCGGTGGAGACGTTCTTGGTGTGGTTTGTGGCCACGACCACGTTAACGGCTTTATCGCTAATTGTAATGGTATTGACTTAATTATGGCTCCGGGTTGTACATACGACTCATACTACAATGATTTTATTCAGGGTGCTCGTGTAATTGAGCTTGACGAAGGCAACACAAGTGAGTATTCAACATACCTTCTCACAGCTAACGAATTAGCACAGAAGCCTGAGTCAAACCTTGGTCACCACGGTGGCGACAGAACAGAGTTCAGTTACATCTTCAATTACTATTTCGAGAAAATCTTTAACTTTATCTTTAATATTTTCAGAAATATGCTCGGTGGAATTGCAAGTAAGCCGATTTATTAATTGAATAATTAACCTTGTGCATATATGCAGAATGTATTTTTTCTGTATATATGCATTTTTTATGCATTAAAATTGCATATATACAATTTTAATATAAAACTTTTGTATCGAAAGATGCTTGCGCATTTGACGCAAAATAGCTAAAAAATGTGTTTATTTATTGCGAGTTTGCAGCATTTTACAGAAAAAACGCCTAAATTAAAATATTTGAATAAAAGTATTGACAAATTCTGTGCAAAGGTGTATAACTATGCATATCGAATGAATAAATTTTCAAGCTTCTTTTTTGGAGGAAATTAATTATGGATAAGAAAAACATTAAAAAAGTAGTATTAGCTTACTCAGGTGGTCTTGATAC
>JAZSJL010000072.1:0-2945 GCA_045534355.1 Acutalibacteraceae bacterium | reverse complement strand
CTTTTCATTTTTGCTATGAAGAAATTTGTTCTAGACTCGACTCTGCTGTCTGTACAACTCCAGTAAATTGAAATATAGTCGGACTCCTTGAGTACGGTATCTAAATCAGTAAACGTTATGTGTGGATATCCGTCCTTTTTGCCGGAAGGTGTGTAGGCAACTATCTTCATGCCAAAGGCTTTGCCTATTTCAGCAACCCTTGAGCCGATTTTACCAAAGCCTATTATACCCAAGGTTTTGCCGTCAAGCTCATAAAGTGGCTTGTTCCAATAGCAGAAATCCTCACATTTTGACCAATTGCCCTTTTTAACATCTGCCGTATATGCAGCCGTCTGGTTAGTCAATTCAAGGATAAATGCAAATACCATTTGAGCAACAGCATTTGTAGAGTATGCAGGAATATTTGAACAGGATATACCTCTTTCTCTTAAAGCAACACCATCAATCTGGTTAAAGCCTGTTGCAAGGGTAGAAACAAATTTCAACTTGGGAAGCTGTGAGATAATTTCTCTTGTTAAATGCACCTTGTTCACTATAACAATATCAGCATCCTTGGCTCTTTCAACTACAAGCTCAGGCTCCGTGCGAGGGTATACTGTTAAATCAACAAGTGCTTCAATCGGTCCCCAGGATAAATCTCCCGGGTTTTCTGTGTGGCCGTCAAGGATTACGGCTTTTAATTTTTCTGTCATAAAAATCACCAAATATCATTATATAACAAAACGACTATTCTTTCAAGTGGAGAAATACCTATATAGTACTTCTCTTTATCATATTTCCCCTTGACCTTGTGGCTATAATGTTATAAAATATATATAATTATGCGAAACGGAGTGAGGTATTGAAGCCTGCTAAATTAACAAAGGAGCAGAAGCGACTTCGTGCACTTAAGTGGTCGGCGTATGGTTGCTTTATTGCTTCGGCTGTCCTTATTGTAATAACCTACGGCTTGACTATTCCACAGGTACAAAAAAGCCTTGCACATATAGATGCCTGGTTTTACAATCTGGAGCTTTTTATTGCCGGATACGAAAGCTATCCTGCTTTCTTTTTATTAATATTTATGTTTGCCCTTAAAGGCTTTGTTCCGTTTATTCCGTTTTCAGTTCTTTTTATTGCAAACGGTATGGTTTTCAGCGAGGCAACTGCCTTTGCCATAAACATCTTAGGTGTTTGTGTTCTTTACGCTATCAGGTTCCTCTGGGGTAAAAAGAAGGGTGGTGGCAGAGCCCATAAGCTTGCTAATCGCTCCCGAACAGTTTATCGGTTTATGGATTTTGGTGGCAAGGGCAACAAATGGATGCTTGCCCTTATGCGCTTTGTACCGTTTTTTCCTACCAACACAGTAAGCAGGGCTTATGGTGGTACGGAAATGAAGCTTGACACCTACCTTTTTTATTCAATGCTGGGCTTTTTGCCAAGGCTTATTTTGTGGAGCTTTATCAGCTTTAGTATTTTTGACCCGTTTTCGGTTGAATTTATGGCTCCTATAATAATTTTGTTAATTATCAGCGGTATTTCATTATTGCTTGTAAATGCTTTATTAGAAAGAAAGGATGTTTCTAATGATAAAAACTGACGTTAATTCACAGGAATTCTTAAAACGACTTGAGGTTGTTTATGGCGACCAGGCTCCTGCACAGCAAGAAAGATATTTTGCACTTGCAGAGCGCTTTGAAAATGAATTCAATGCACCGAAAAACCTTCATTTTTATTCTGCTCCCGGCAGAACAGAGGTTGGTGGTAACCACACAGACCACAACAATGGTAAGGTGCTTGCAGCAGCAGTAAACCTTGATGCAATAGCAGCAGTTGAAGCTCGTGACGACGGCATTATCTGTGTTAATTCACAGGGCTATGCACCACTTACAGTAGACACAGCAGACCTTTCGGTTATTGACAGCGAAAAGGGGACTTCCCTTGCACTCATCAGAGGTGTTTGTGCACGCTTTAATCAGCTCGGCTATGAATTCGGTGGCTTTAACGCTTGTGTAACCTCAAACGTTCTTTCAGGCTCAGGGCTTTCATCCTCTGCAGCATATGAGGTGCTTATAGGCACAATTCTTAATTACCTCTACAATGATGGTAAAATCAATGCTGTTGAAATTGCACAGATTTCACAGTATGCAGAAAACGTGTACTTCGATAAGCCTTGTGGACTTATGGACCAGACTGCTTGCTCTGTAGGTGGCTTTGTAAAGATTGACTTTGAAGATACAAGTAAGCCTGTAATTGAAAAGGTTGATTTCGATATTGCAAAGCACGGCTATAATCTTTGCATTGTAGATACAGGTGGAAACCACGCTGATTTAACAGGTGACTATGCTGCAATCAGGCTTGAAATGAACAGCGTTGCAGAGTACTTCGGCAAGGCTGTGCTCCGTCAGGTGCCAGAAGCAGAGGTTATGGCAAATATCGGCGATATCCGTAAGAAAACAGGTGACAGAGCAATCGAAAGAGCAATCCATTTCTACAATGAGAATAAGCGTGTAGAAAGACTTGCTGCTGCACTTTCAAGTGGTGATTTCGATTCATTTAAGGCAACTATTATTGAAAGTGGTAAGTCATCATACATGTATAACCAGAACTGCTTTACACTTACAAACCCTGCCGAACAGCCTGTTGCACTTGCACTTTGTGTTGCAGAGGAGCTTCTTAAGGGTAAGGGTGCATACAGAGTTCACGGTGGTGGCTTTGCAGGTACTATTCAGGCATTTGTTCCTGTTGAAGATACAGAAAGCTTTGTTTTGGCAATGTGCAGTATTTTAGGTGAAAATGCTTGCTACATACTTAAGGTAAGAAGCCACGGCGGCTGCGAAATATGATTAAAAGATTAACTGATTTATCGGACATAAGTGGTGCTTTGCCACTTATGTCCGTAATTCAAACTGATTTGCGTTTTGCTTGTGCAGACTGCGAGGGCGTTTTCTGTCAGGAAATAAATG
>JAZSJL010000080.1:0-3012 GCA_045534355.1 Acutalibacteraceae bacterium | reverse complement strand
GTAGTCTGTTCTGTCTGCAATACCCCAAAGCTCACCCCAACCGAACGGGAAGAGGTATTCGAAGTCTGTAGTAGCCTTTGAGTAGAAGCAAAGCTCCTCAGGGTCCTGGTCACGTAGCCGATGGTTTTCCACCTTGGTGCCTAAGAAGAAGAGCCAATCACGGCAGAAGGCTCTCAAATACTCGAACCACTCAAGGTCTGTGCCCGGCTTGCAGAAGAATTCAAGCTCCATCTGCTCGAACTCACGAACACGGAAAATAAAGTTACCCGGTGTGATTTCGTTACGGAAGGATTTACCAATCTGTGCCACGCCAAAAGGAATTTTCTTTCTTGAGGTACGCTGAATGTTTGCAAAGTTTACGAAGATACCCTGTGCTGTTTCAGGACGAAGGTAGAGCTCATTTTTGCTATCCTCTGTAACACCCTGGAAGTTTTTGAACATAAGGTTGAACTGACGGATATCTGTAAAGTTCTGCTTACCACAGTTAGGACAAACAATACCCTTTTCTGTAATGTAAGCCATCATCTGCTCATTTGACCAGCCTGCAACGTTTGTGCCGTCGAAATCCTCAATAAGGTTATCTGCTCTGTGGCGAGTTTTACAGTCACGGCAGTCCTTAAGAGGGTCAGAGAAGCCACCAAGGTGACCTGAAGCAACCCAAGTCTGTGGGTTCATAAGGATTGCGCTGTCAAGACCAACGTTGTAAGGATTCTCCTGAATGAATTTCTTTCTCCAGGCAGCCTTAATATTTGTTTTGAGCTCAACACCCAATGGGCCGTAGTCCCAAGTGTTTGCAAGGCCACCGTAGATTTCACTACCTGCATAAACAAAGCCCCTGCCCTTACAAAGAGCAACAAGCTTTTCCATTGATTTATCTGTATTTTTCATTCCTACCATCCTTTCAGATGCATAATTATCATATCAATTGATAATTATATCACAATAAAAAATAATAATCAACAAAATATATTTAAACTGATTTAAAAATTTATGCTTAAAAGCCCTGCATCTTTTTTCTTTTAATATACCCAACGTTTATCATCACCGGAACCACAGCAAAACAATACCCAAGGGTAAAATGATAATAAACTCCTTTTCACCTGCAACAAGCAAATACAGAGGGCAAAGGGTTAACGTGGAGCTTAGCGTGGAACCACAGTGAGCAGTGAGTTAAAATATGTCAAAAAACTCAAATCCTCAAGTAAAATAAAAATCCTCAAGTAAACAAGAATCCTCAAGTAAAAGCATATTGTTTTCGCATAGAAAGGTCTGCTCATTTCTAAACCTGATTTTGCCCTCCATCTATATATGTCGAAAATTGCAAAATGTTTCAAAATTTTTTATAATTTTTTTCAAATATTTTCAGTTTTGTAGGAGTGCACAAGGTCACCAAGCATTTATTGTTCAAAATAACAACACTTTAATGCTCTTCTGTGATGTTTTTCTTGACATAAATGTGAGTTTATTGTAAAATGTTAAACTGTTAAATTATGTATTTTATTTATATTATTATTTTTGAAACGAGTGTGATTTTATGCATTGGTCAGAAATGATTGCTGACAAGATTATTCGTCGTAATCCCGATAAGGAAGAGTACGTTTGCGCTGCAGGTATCAGCCCTTCAGGCTCAATTCATATCGGGAACTTCCGCGATATTGCTAAAAGCTACTTTGTAGTAAGAGCTCTCAGAAAAAAGGGTAAAAAGGCAAAGCTTCTTTTCTCATGGGATGAATTTGACCGTATGAGAAAGGTTCCCGTTAACGTTGCTGCTATTGACGGTGATATGGAAAAATTCATCGGTTGCCCATACGTTGACGTCAGAAACCCTTTCGATACAGAAGAAAAAACATATGCAGAATACTTTGAGCACGAGTTTGAGCGCTCAATTGTAAAGTTCGGTATTGATATGGACTATCGCCACCAGGCAGAAATGTACAGAAGTGGTAAGTACACAGAGCACATTCTCCACTCACTTAAAAAGAGAGGCGAAATCTTTGATATACTTGCTTCCCACCGTACACAGCCTGTTCAGGAGGGTGAAAGAGAAAACTACTACCCTGTCAGCATCTACTGTTCAGAGTGTGGTAAGGACACAACAAAGATTGTTTCTCTTTCTGATGATTGCACAAAAGCCGAATACACTTGTGCCTGTGGCCACAAGGATAGCTTTGATTTCACAAAGGACTTCAACTGCAAGCTCGCCTGGAAGATTGACTGGCCTATGCGCTGGATGTATGAGGGCGTAGACTTTGAGCCGGGTGGAAAGGACCACGCTTCTCCACACGGTAGCTACGATACAAGTAAGGATATTGCAAAAGAGATTTTCGGCTACGAGCCACCTCTTTTCCAGGGCTACGAGTTCATTGGCATTAAGGGCACAACAGGTAAGATGTCCGGCTCCTCAGGTCTTAACCTTACACCTGAAACACTCCTTAAGATTTACGAGCCTGAAATCATCCTCTGGCTCTATTCAAAAACAGAGCCACTCAAGGCTTTTGATTTCTGCTTCGATGACGGTATTCTCCGTCAGTACTTCGAGTTCGACAAGATGTACAACGCTATTAAGGACGGCACAGCAAACGAAGCACAGAAGGATATTATGTACAATACAACAGTTGGCGACAGAGTGCTTGACACAGTTCCTATGGGTCTTCTCGTTCAGCTTGGCAGCGTTGTTGACTTCAATATTCCGATGCTTGAAACTGTTTTCGAAAAAATCGGTACACCATATAAGGAAGCCGAGTTTGCAGAGAGATTGGCTAAGGCAAAATACTGGCTTGAAAACTGTGCTCCCGACCAGGTTAACCGTTTGAGAGATTTCCGTAACTGGGAAGTTTACTCAACTCTTTCCGATGCAGAAAAGGCAGAGGTTAAATCACTCTTCGAGTACATCAAAGAGGGTGGCTACAGCCTTGATGACCTTAACAAAAAGCTCTATGCTATTCCAAAGGAAATCCACGGCGAGGATATGGACGAAAAGGCTCTTAAGGCTTTACAGGGTACGTTCTTCAA
>JAZSJL010000035.1:0-9721 GCA_045534355.1 Acutalibacteraceae bacterium | reverse complement strand
CTTCCCCTCGTTTATACAGAACACGGCAGATGTGTTTGCTGACAAGATGTATATTGTGGAGCCACAAGCTCCCGTTGTAAAAAAAGACCCTTCTCAAAGACCTGTGAGGGTTATGGATATAGGCTACGATAACAAGCCGAAAAAAGACGAGGGTGCCTGGAACGCCTTTGACTATATGGATAAAAAAGATGATGAGGATGATGAAAATGATGAAAGCTGAATTTCTTGTTAATGAATTTATATACCCACCAAAAAGCGTAACAGATAGCTGTCACGCATCTACTGTTTTGCCACTCCCAGACGGTAGTGTTGTTTCTGCCTGGTTTGGTGGCACCAAAGAGGGTAACGACGACGTTAAAATCTGGGTAAGCGTCCGTGAAAACGGCAAGTGGGCACAGCCCTACAGCATAGCTGTAGAGGGTAAGGAGCTTCCACATTGGAACCCTGTGCTTTTCTTGAGAGAAAACGGAGAGATTATTCTCTACTTCAAATATGGTAAGCCAATTCCCAAGTGGGTTACCTACTATGCAATTTCCAAGGATGGTGGCAAGAGCTTTTCTACACCAAGGGTGCTTATGCCCGGCGATACCGATGGTGGCAGGGGACCTGTCAAGAATAAGGCAATAAGACTCTCAGACGGCACGGTTGTTGCTCCTGCATCAAAGGAATCTTTAAGAAAATCCTGGAAATGCTTTGTAGATATTTCAACGGATGACGGTCTTACCTTTGAACACTCGAATTTCGTTTTGCGTAGTAAAAAGAACGGCAAAACAGTCGGTATGATTCAGCCTACGCTCTGGGAGGATGAAAAGGGGCTTCATATGCTCATAAGAACAAATGCAGGTCACATCTACAGGAGTGACAGCAAGGATATGGGTAAAACCTGGTGCAAGGCATACGAAACACCTATGGGCAACCCGAATAGTGGTATTGATATTGTTAAAATGGATAACGGCACACTTGTGCTTATTATGAACCCTATTTTTGAAAATTGGGGTGACAGAGCACCACTTGTGCTTATGGCTTCAACAGACGGTGGCGATACCTTTGAGGAGATTTTCAAGTGTGAGCCGACCGAGGGCGACCACGAATTCAGCTACCCTGCAATGGTAGCACAGGACAATATCCTTCATATTACATATACTCACCAAAGAGAGGGTATTGTGTATCAGCAGGTGAAAATAAGCTAAGCTGACAGATGCCAGCTACCAGCTGCCAGTCGCCAGCTACCAGCTGCCAGAGCTTCGCAAGAATTAAAGTGTTGCGATAGCCCTGACCCTCTTGCAAACCGAAGGTTTGGAGGAGGGGGGACCACCGTAGGTGGTGGGTGGTACCATACGCCCGTGTTTGTAAAATAATAAATAATAGATAATGTTTTTGGAACTGTGTTGTGATTATTTTCAGCCTGTTTCGTCAAATGCTCACTAACCAATAAAAACCTCCGTACAACAATTGTTGTACGGAGGTTTGTTAATTTTACATCTTTTATCAAAGCTTTTCGCAAACTGCTTTAACAGCATCTACGAATATCTGCAAGCCTTTTTTGAGTGTTTCTTCAGTCGCTAAAAGGTCGGGCATAAGCTTAACAACGTCGTTGTTTCTGCCTGCTCTTTCAACTATAAGTCCGTTTTCAAAGCACTCTCTTACAATTGCTCTTGAAACAGCGTCAGGCTTAACCTTGTTGCAGTCAACACCCCAAATGAAGCCGATACCACGAACATCAAAATTCTCATTGATATTTTTGATTTGTCCTAAATATTCAGCAATAATTGTGCTTTGTGCTTTAACCTTTTCTTCAACCTTATTATCAAGCATAAGCTGTAAACCTGCTTTAGCTGCAACCATAGAAAGCTGGCTACCTCTGAAGGTACCGTTGTGCTCACCGGGGTTCCACACGTCAAGCTCAGGCTTAAAAAGTACAAGTGCAAACGGCATACCGTAGCCACCGATTGACTTTGAAAGTGTAACAATATCAGGGGTAATACCTGCTCTCTCGAAGGAGAAGTAGTAGCCTGTTCTTGCAGAGCCAACCTGAATATCGTCGCACACAAGAAGAATATCGTTCCTTGTGCAGAACTCTCTTAAGCCCTGTAAAAATTCTGCGCTGAAAACGTGTATGCCACCGTCTGCCTGCACAGGCTCAATAAATACTGCCGCAGGCTTTTCTACGCCTGAGTGGTCGTCGTCTATAAGTGTCTGCATATATCGGAGAACGTCGAAATCGGGGAACATATATGGTGTAGGAATGTGTGTAACGTCTGTAAGCACAACGCCTGCACCTGCTCTTGAATCTCTGTCGGTTGTCATAGATAAAGAACCAAGGGTCATTCCGTGGAAGGCACCCATAAATGCAAAAATATTATTTCTCTTTTTTACCTTTCTTGCAAGCTTAAGAGCAGCCTCAACGGCGTTTGTGCCTGTAGGGCCGGGGAACTGAATTTTGTAATCAAACCCTCTTGGCAAAAGGATTTTTTCTTCAAAGAATTCAATAAAATCTCTCTTTGCAGAGGTGAACATATCAAGGGAGTGAATTATTCCGTCACCCTCAAGGTATTTTATAATTTCAGCTTTAATGAAATCGTTGTTGTGACCGTAGTTGAGAGCACCTGCACCACAGAAGAAGTCGATATACTCCTTGCCGTTTTCTGCATATATGACAGAGCCCTTTGCTCTTGTGAAAACTGCAGGGAAGTTTCTGCAATAGGAGCGCACCTCGGATTCATATTTTTCAAAAACAGATGTATTCATTTGCATTATCCTTTCAATGCACAAAATTTAACATATATGGGTTATTATACCACTATGTTTTCAATATTCCAATATGATTTTGAAAATTTATATAAAATTAAATAAATATGTAATTTATTTAAATATTATGTTGCACTTTACAACCCTTTTTGGTAGAATGTATATGTCAAAATTTGGGTTGGATGGCAGTTAGCAAATCCAATGGAAATTATATGGAGCAAAAGGAGTTTTATAATGCCTGAAGCAATCAAACTTTATCCTCAGCTTACGAGGGTAGTCAGTCATTTCAAAAAGTTCGATATTGAGGTGCCAAAGGCTTTGCTTGAAAGCAAGGCTCAAAGGCCTGATTTATCAGATTTCCCTTATCCACTTCCACAGAAAAAGAAGGATTATACCTGCTTCTGTCAGGGCGCAGGTAACGTTATGTGGTACGGTTCAAATGGTGGTGTTACTCGCTTTAACCCCGATGCAGAAAGCCTTTCAGACGTGGTTATGCATTTCAGCGCACACAGAGATTTGCTTGATAACAACGTTTCTTCAATCGTTTCAGATGGCGCAGAGGGTGTTTGGGTGCTTACCGACAACGGAGCAACACACATCGCCATGGAGCTTATGTCTATGGAGGAGAAGGCAGAGCGTCTGCTTGAGGAATCACACAAGTACGTTTCACGTCACGGTATGTACAGCCAGAAATATCTTTCTGAGGCAGGTAACCTTGATTCTATTCTTCCTTATGGCAGCAGCGATAACGACGGTAGCTTCTCTTCTGCCCACGCAATGGGTGAAATCTTCCGTTATGCAACGCTCAGAAGAGAGTTAGGCGAATACCACGAAAGAACAATCAAGGCTCGTGAAAGTGCTACAAGGGCAAGTGAAGCAAACCTTCTTCTTATGTATATTTCAGGTCGTGGCGACGGCTTCGTAGCACGAAGCTACCACACAAAGGATGAGCCTGTGCCTGATGACGGTCTTTTCTATAAAAAGAACGGTGCAACAGCAAGCTGTTTAAATACTACAGGTGCACGTGAAAGAGGAATTGTAGGTCTTGAATGCAAGGCAGATGCACCTATTCCTGAAAGACTTCGCAAGTACTACGCAGAAAAGGGTAATGAGGATACAGATATTACCTACAAGGGTGATACAAGTAGTGACGAAATTACACATCACTATATGCACCTTCTTGTTGCTCACGAATTCTTGGGCAGAGAGGATCCTGAGTACGACGAGCTTCTCAAAACAGCAGCAAGAAACACAACAACACATATTATCAAAAATAATTTTGCTCTCCGTGAGGCAAGTGGCGAATACACAACCTGGGCAAAGTGGAACCTTGAGTATTTCAACAGCCCTATGGGTTGGGCAGATGCTTGTCTTAACGCAGGCCAGATGCTTATGTACCTTAAGGTTACAATGCACATCACAGGCGAGAAGGGTCTTTTCCAGGAAACACACGATGAGCTTCTGGAAAAGGGCTATGCAGATTTAACCTATAAGCACTACGACCGTTTCCACCACGTAAGCATACAGGGTGGTGTTGAGGACAGAGAAGAGATTATGTACGGCGACCATATGCTTGCAGTTCTTTCTCTTTGGGGTCTTTGCACACTTGAAAAGGACGAGGAGCTTTTGGCTAAATACAGAAAAGCCTTCAGAAGCTGGAGATACTCTCTTGCCCCTGAATACAACCCGGGCTACGACTTCCCGTATTTCTTAAGTGACCCCGAAAATGCAAAGCCTGATGCTGAAAAGGTAAGGACCTGGTTCTATCGCTTCAACGTATCAAGACTTGCAGCAAAGGTTTCTCTTGATAAGCGCCGTGATATTCCTCAGAAGGAGTTAATGGGTGGCTACAAGGAAACTTCTGCTCTTCTTCCAAACGATGAAAGATTTATTGCAAAATACGACAGAAATCCTCTTGAATTCAAAAATGAGGATAGTGGCGGAGCAAGCTGTGTTGAAGGCTGTTACCCATACACCTTCGCATACTGGCTCGGCAGATACTTTAACTTTATAGAGGAGGGCAACAAATAATGTCTAAATCAATTAAGCTTATAGGTAACGCCCACCTTGACCCAATCTGGCTGTGGCGTTGGCAGGAGGGCTGTGCAGAGGTTTTGCAGACCTTCAGAAGTGCTCTCGACAGATTAAATGAATATGATGATTTCGTTTTCACCTGCTCCTCTGCAGCGTACTACGAGTGGGTTGAGCAGATTGACCCGAAAATGTTTGAGGAAATCAAAGCAATGGTGAAAAAGGGCAGATGGGTACCCGTAAACGGTTGGTGGGTACAGCCCGACTGCAATATGCCATCTGCAGAGAGCTTTGCACGTCAGGCTCTTTACAGTCAGCTTTATTATTATGAAAAATTCGGTCTTACCTGCACAGTAGGCTACAACGTAGATTCCTTCGGCCATTGTGCATCTATGCCACAGCTCCTTGTTAAGAGTGGTATGACCTCCTACGTTATGCAAAGACCAAGCACACACGAAAACAGCGAAATTCCCGAAAACCTTTTCTGGTGGGACAGTGCAGACGGCTCACGAGTTCTTACTTACAGACTTCCACAGGGCTACACAGCACACGGAAAAGAGGATATAGACAGAAAGCTTCAGGAAATCAACGAAAGAGTAGAAAAGACGGGCCACGGAATGATGATGTTCTACGGCGTAGGTAACCACGGTGGTGGACCTACAAGGGGAGATATTGAATACCTTAAGGCAACTCTTGAAAGAGAAGGCTTTAACGATATTGAGTTCTCTTCTCCTGAGGATTACTTCTACGATTGCTACAACGATTTTCTTGATATACCATCCTGGAAGGATGAGCTTCAGCACCACGCAAGTGGCTGCTACAGCGCAACCTCACTTGTTAAGGCACTTAACCGTAAGGCAGAAAATGCTCTCGGTGCTGCTGAAAAGTGGGATACTATTGCTTCAATAGTTACAGGTGCAAAGCCATCTACAGAGCGCTTTGCAGATGCTTGGAAAAAGGTTTGCTTTAATCAGTTCCACGATATTCTTTGTGGCTGTTCAATAATGGAAAGCTACGAGGACGTTAAGGAATCTGAAGGCTATGCCTTGAATATAGCAGCAGAAAGCTACAACAATGCAGCTCTTAAAATTGCAAGAAGGGTAAATACCTGGATTGAGGGCGTTAGTGACCCGGTTCTTGAAACACGCCACTACACCGGTGCAGACCAGGGCTTCCCAAGACCTGTTATCGTATTTAACCCACATAACTATGACGTAGAAATCCCTGTCAGAACGTATCACCCGTCAAAGAGTGTTACAGACAGTGAGGGTAACGAGGTAACCTTCCAGAATGTTCGTTCCTCAAGGTCAAACGACGACCACCTGGATACAGTATTCCTTGCAAAGGTTCCGGGCTTCGGCTACAGCACCTATTGGCTTGAGGCAGACCACGATGCAAGCGCTCCCAAGGAGCTTAGTGGTGAGCAGGATTTCTATATGGAAAACAGCTTCCTGGCTGTTGAATTCGATGCCCAGACAGGCTTTATAAAAAAGCTTGTAAACAAGGAAACAGGCGAGGACCTTGCAGCAGACAACTTCCTTGCAATTCCTACTGTTATTGATGATGAGGATACAGATACCTGGGCACACAACGTATTCAAATTCCACAAGGTTAAGGGTCTTATGGAGCTTGTTCGCATTGAACGTGTAGAAAGTGGTGCTCTTCGCTCTGTTATTCGCACAAAGCACAAGTTCAACGAATCATACCTTACACAGGAATTTATTCTTGCAAAGAATCAGAAAACACTCCGTGTTGATTGCAAGGCTATGTGGCAGGAAAAGTTCACAATGCTTAAAATGGCTTTCCCTGTTGGTGGCAGTGAAGAAATCAGTACCTATGAAATCCCTGCAGGCTTTATCAAGAGACCTTGCAATGGTGATGAGGAGCCGGCACTCAACTGGGCAGACCTTACAGTTACAAGAAACGGTAAGCGTATAGGTCTTTCAATTATGAGTGATTCAAAGTACAGCTACGACTGTCCCGGTGCAGAGCTCAGACTTACAGCACTTCGCAACGTAATCTTTGCAGACCACTATTCAGACAGACCTGCTGCTGACTTTAACTTTACAGATGAGGGTCTTAACCGTTTCTCATACGGTATATACCTCCACTCCGGTGAGGCAGAGCTCAGCGACGTTACAAAGGAGGCACACATCTTCAACAATAACGTTGTTGCTGTGCCTGAAAGCTACCACAAGGGTGATCTTGCCCAAGAGGACAGCTTCATCCGTACAAATCTCGACAACGTTATCATTACAGCTGTTAAGCGCTGTGAGGATGGCTCAGGCGACCTCATTATAAGACTTTACGAAACAAAGGGTATTGAGGATTCAAAGGGCTACCTTATGTCAAGCTTGTTTGACAACGGCTTCTGGTTTGATATTAAGAAGCACGAAATAAAGACCTTCAGAATTGACAGAGAAACAAGGGTTCGTGAAATCAACTTCCTTGAAGGCATTGTAAAATAAGGTTAAATAAAAAACTCTGCTTCCCGAAAAGGGAAGCAGAGAAGTTATTTGATTACGGCTGATAGCTTGTTACCAATGAGAAGTGCAACGGTGATTTTAATTATATCGGGGATTATAAACGGCACAACGCAAATTGCAAGGGTAGAAGAAATTCCCCTGAGGCTTATTTCTCCTAAATAAATTGCCGTGTACCACAGGGTACCTGTAGCGTAGCAAGCGATGAGTCCTAAGCTCAGCCCGACAGCTTTGATTTTTGTGGAGTTGCCAAAGCACTTGGTAACCATGTAATAAATGAGCGCTGTTAAAATAAATCCCAATATGTACCCACCGGTTGCACCTAAAAGGTGGCCAAGCCCTCCCGAAAAGCCGGAGAAAACAGGCAGACCGACTATTCCGAGAAAAATATAAAGGATAACGGCAACTAAGCCCCTTTTTCCACCTAAAACGGTGAGTGAGCAAAAAATGGCTAACGCCTGTAGGGTGAAGGGTACCGGTGAGGGGATTGTAATAAGTGAGGAAACTGCAATTATTGCACAGAAAAGAGAAACGAGCACGGAGCTCTTTAAATTCTCTTTTGATGAGTTTTTCTCATTCATACCATCACCTCGCCGCAAAATACTAACATACGTGTAACAAAAAGTCAAATAAGAAAGAAGGAAAAATATGGATACTTTAATGGAATTAGGTACCAAAATAATGAGCATATTTGAAGCCATTATGGGTATGGATTTCACAAGCGAAATTATACCAATGCTTATTATGTGGGTAATAGGTGGCGTGCTTATTTACTGCGCTATTGTTAAGGATATGGAGCCAACGCTCCTTTTACCAATGGGCTTCGGTACAATTCTCGTGAACTTACCACTCGCACTCACAGAGGGTGTTATTTCAGAGCACGGTGCAATTGAGGTGCTTTATAATGCCGGTGTTGCCAACGAGCTTTTCCCATTACTCTTGTTCATTGGTATCGGTGCTATGATTGACTTCGGTCCTGTGCTTTCTAACCCGAAGCTTATGATTTTCGGTGCGGCTGCACAGTTCGGTATTTTCTTTACACTCAGCGTTGCATCACTTATGTTCCCAATCAACGAGGCAGCATCCATTGCGATCATCGGTGCAGCAGACGGTCCAACCTCTATCTTCGTTGCTGCTACTCTGGGTTCAAAGTATATTGGCGCTATTATCGTTGCAGCTTACTCATATATGGCTCTTGTGCCAATGGTACAGCCACCGATTATCAAGCTCCTTACAACTAAAAAAGAGCGTAAAATCCGTATGAAGTACGAGGGCAAGGCTGTTTCAAAAACAACAAGAATTCTTTTCCCAATCGTTGTTACAGTTATCGCAGGTGTTGTTTCACCACAGTCTGCTGTGCTTATCGGCTTCCTTATGTTCGGTAACCTTATCAGAGAGTGTGGCGTTCTTGAATCACTTTCAGAAACAGCACAGAAAACACTTGCAAACCTTATTACAATCCTTCTTGGTATCACAGTTGCAAGAAATATGAATGCACAGGATTTCCTTACTATTGAAACAGCACTTATTCTTGGTCTTGGTCTTGTTGCTTTCATGTTCGATACAGCAGGTGGCGTTCTTTTCGCAAAGTTCCTCAACCTCTTCCTTCCGGAAGGCAAGAAGTTCAACCCAATGATTGGTGCAGCAGGTATTTCTGCATTCCCAATGTCCTCACGTGTTGTTCATAAGTTAGGTCTTGAAGAGGATAACCAGAACTTCCTTCTTATGCATGCAACAGGTGTTAACGTTTCAGGTCAGGTTGCATCGGTTATTGCCGGTGGTATGATTCTTAGCTTCTTTGCTAAATAATAGGAGGTATATGTATGTTTAACGTTCTTATGATGAGCTTTTTAGAGTCTATAGGACTTGAGTTTACAACAGAGCATTTTGGTGAAGCGCTCCTTTGCTCTGTTGCCGGTATGGTTGGTATTTTCATTGTTATCGGTATAATCATTTTATCTGTTTCTCTTCTCAATAAATCTGGAAGCAAAAAGGAAAAATAATTATGGAATTTAAGAAATTTATGAATGGTGCCTTGGGCAGACCTGAAAAGGGTGATACCGTTAAGCATTTCGGCTTAAGAGCCAGAGTTTCGGGCTATATCCTTACAAAGGCACAGCAGAATATTCCTACCTGTGGCTACAACTACGAGGCAGACCTTACAAGGTTCTGGGAGGAATTTCAGAGCTTTAAGGCAACCTGTGGCTACCACGTTTCCTTCAATACTATTATGATGAAGGTGCTCGTAGAGGGCTTGAAGGCAGCACCTAAGCTGAATGCTCACATTAAGTTTAATACCACGTCGTCGTGTGGTACTATTGTTCTTAAAAAGCATATAGACGTGGCAATGCCGGTTGTACTCGAAAACGGCGAAACCTTCCCTCTTAAGGTTAATGCCGCAGAGGAGAAAACTCTTCAGGAGCTTTCAGCACAGATAGATGACCTTTTAGAACGCCTTA
>JAZSJL010000377.1:0-4294 GCA_045534355.1 Acutalibacteraceae bacterium | reverse complement strand
GTGCTATCGGCTGGTGTATGGCTGACTACAACACCCACAAGGACTTTGGTAGTGGCGACAGAATCTGCTACCACGGTGTAACAGATATGTTCCGTGTACCGAAATTAGGTGCGGCAGTTTATCGCTCACAGCAGGAAACTACTCCTTTCCTTGAGGTTACCTCTGCAATGGATATTGGTGAGCACCCGGGTGGAACAATCGGTGACGTATGGGTATTTACAAACTGTGATTACGTAAAAATTTACAAGAATGGTAAATACACAAGCACAATTTACCCCGATTCATCAAAATTTAAAAACCTCCCTCACCCACCAATGATTGCACAGGATTTCATCGGTGATGCACTCACAACAGACGATGGTATTGAAGGTCTTGCAGCAGAGCTTCTCACAGATACACTCATAGCTGCACAAACAAAGCAATGGAAAATGCCTCCAACAAAGTTCCTCAAGGCAGGTGCTGCAATGGTTGTTGGCAAAATCCCCTTTGGCAGAATGTTTGATATTGTTACAAAATACATCGGTGGCTGGGGTAACGAGCAAATCACCTACGCCTTTGAGGGCTACAAGGCCGGAGAATGTGTTGCAACTGTTGTAAGAACAGCTGTTACAGAGCTTCACCTTGACGTTAAGGCAGACTCCCTTACTCTTAAAGAGGGCGACACCTACGACGCAACAAGAATTCAGCTTGTTGCTCTTGACCAGAACAATAACCGTGTGCCATTTGCAGATAGCTCTGTTAAGGTAACCGTTAAGGGTGCTGCCGAACTTATCGGACCACAGGAATTCCCACTTGTTGGTGGCGACAGAGCCTTCTGGATTCGCACAAACGGTGAAAAGGGCGATATTACAGTAACAATCGATGCAAAGGGCATCGGCAAAACAAAGCTTCAGCTTAAGGCTGAATAATTAACAAACACACAATAAAGCATCACCTCCCATTCGAGGTGATGTAAAGGAGATATTATAATGAACAAAAAGCCTTATTACATTACAACTGCAATCGCATACACATCAAGAAAGCCTCATATAGGCAACTCCTATGAAATCGTGCTTTCAGACGCTCTTGCACGCTTCAAAAGAATGCAGGGCTACGACGTATTCTTTCAAACCGGTACAGACGAGCACGGTCAGAAAATCGAAGAATACGCTGCAGCTGCAGGTGTTTCTCCAAAGGAATACGTAGATGGCGTTGCTGCAGAAATAAGAGCTATTTGCGATTGCCTCAATACAACCTACGATAAATTTATCCGTACAACAGATGCTGACCACGAGGCAGCCGTACAGAAAATCTTCAAAAAGCTCTATGATAAAGGTGATATTTACAAGAGCGAGTACGAGGGCTGGTACTGTGTGCCTTGCGAAAGCTTCTTTACAGACAGTCAGCTTGTTGACGGCAAATGCCCTGACTGTGGCAGAGAGGTTAAAAGAGAAAAGGAAGAAACTTATTTCTTCAAATTAAGCAAATATCAAAAACAGCTTGAGGAATACATTGAGTCAAATCCTGATTTCATTTACCCCGAAAGCCGTAAAAAAGAGATGATAAATAACTTCATTAAGCCGGGGCTTCAAGATTTGTGCGTTTCACGTTCCACCTTTAAGTGGGGTGTACCTGTACCATTTGATGAAAACCACGTTATTTACGTATGGATAGATGCATTGTCAAACTACATCACAGGTCTTGGCTACGACACAGAAAATAATTCTGAAATGTTCAACAAGTACTGGCCTGCAGATGTGCACATCATCGGTAAGGATATTCTTCGTTTCCACACAATTTACTGGCCAATTATGCTTATGGCACTTGATATTCCTCTTCCAAAGCAGGTATTTGGTCACCCTTGGCTCCTTTCAGGCAACGATAAGATGAGTAAATCCCGTGGCAACGTTATTTATGCCGATGACCTTTGCGACCGTTTCGGTGTAGATGCTGTAAGATACTACCTGCTTTCCGAAATGCCTCACGCACAGGATGGTACAATTACCTACGAAACAATTATTGAGCGCTTCAATTCGGACCTTGCAAATACTCTCGGTAACCTTGTTAACCGTACGGTTGCAATGAACAACAAGTATTTCGACGGTGTTATTCAGTCACCTGAAACCAAAGAGGAAATTGACAACGAGCTTATTACAATGGCTCTCGGCACTCTCGCCAAGGTTACAAAGCTCCTTGATACCTACAAGGTATCCGATGCTCTTTCAGAAATCTTTGACCTTGCAAAGCGTTGCAATAAGTATATTGATGAAACAATGCCTTGGGCACTTGCAAAGGACGAGGAGAAGAAGGGCAGATTAGGCACTGTGCTTTACAATCTTCTTGAGGGTATTCGCTTTATTGCTGTACTTCTTAAACCATTTATGCCTGAAACAAGCGACAAGATTCTTGAGCAGATTGGCACAGACGTTAACTCCCTCGACTCTCTTGCAGAGTTTGGCGCAACAAAGGTTGGCGCAAGGGTTGGTGTAGCAACACCACTCTTCTCACGCCTTGACGTTGAAAAGACTTTAGCTGAAATCGAAGCATCACTCCCTGCGCCTGAAGCAGAGGAGGAAGAAAAAGAGATTATCGGTCTTGCAGAAATTCAGTACGATGATTTCGCAAAGGTAGAGCTTCGTGTGTGTAAGGTTACTGACTGTCAGCCAATCAAAAAGGCAAAGAAGCTTCTTCAGCTTACACTTGATGACGGAACTAAGGAGCCTCGCACAGTTGCTTCAGGTATTGCTAAATGGTATAAGCCTGAGGACCTTATAGGCAAGAGCGTTATTGTAGTTGCAAACCTTGCGCCCCGAACACTTTGTGGTGTAGAGAGCCACGGTATGATTCTCGCAGGTGAAATCACAGAAGATGATATTAAGGTTGCTTTTGTAGAAGGTCTCCCTGCAGGTACAATGTTAAGCTGATTATATAATAGTCGCCAGACGCCAGACGCCAGTGTTATAACATCAGTTTTAATGTTCTGAATGTTTTTAAAATTAAATTATGTATAAGAATATATTTGATTCACACGCTCACTATACAGATAAAGCATTTGATATCGACCGCAAAGACTTGCTCGACTCCCTCCGGGAGTCGGGCGTTTGTGGTGTTATAAACTGTGGCGCAGATATAGAATCTTCTAAAGCTTCTTTGGAGCTTGCCGATAAATACGATTATATTTACTTTGCCTGTGGTATTCATCCCGAAGAGGTTGAAAATCTTCCCCAAAACTATATAGAAATATTAAAAGACCTTGCCAAGCACCCTAAATGCGTTGCAATCGGTGAAATAGGTCTTGATTACTATTGGCGGCAGGATACCAAAGAAAAACAAAAAGAAGTTTTTGAAAATCAGATTCTTCTTGCAAAAGAGCTTAATTTACCTATAATCGTACACGACAGAGAAGCTCACGGAGATACCCTTGAAATTCTCAAAAAGCATAAACCTAAAGGCGTTTTGCATTGCTTTTCGGGTAGCGTGGAAACTGCAAAGGAGATTTTAAAGCTTGGTATGTATATAGGTCTCGGTGGCGCCGTTACATTCAAAAATGCCAAAAAGCCTGTTGAGGTAGCAGAGTTTATTCCTCTTGACAGACTTCTTCTTGAAACCGACTGTCCGTATATGGCACCTGTGCCTATGAGAGGAAAAAGAAATGACTCCTCACTTATTTCACATATTGCCGAAAAAATAGGTGAAATAAAAGGCATTGAGCCACAGATTGTTGTCAATTCGGCAACGGAGAATGTGAAAAAGCTGTTTGGGGTTTGAGTTATAACAACATTTGTAAGGGACGGTTTTCAGCCGTCCCTTTGTTTTTTGCTTTCGGGCGAGCTACAATCTCGCCCTTACTGTTGTTTTATCCAACTGAAGAATAACAACAGCTATGGTACCACCCACCACCTACGGCATATCCTTTAAAGAATAAAGAATAAAGAACAAATAAGAAATAATAAATAATAAAGTTCAGTTCCCAAACCTATTTTTTCTTTTTTCTTTATTATTTATTCTTTTATAAAAACCGGCGTATGGTACCACCCACCGCCTACGGTGGTCCCCCCTCCTCCGAGCTTTCGCTCGCAAGAGGGTCAGAGCTATCGCACATCTTTAAACCTTGCGAAGCTTACAATGTTCGGAAGCGAAGCTTCCCCGAAATTCCTCATTCCTCATTCCTAATTCCGAATTTACTTGCAAAGTTCTGGCATCATGATAGAAAGTCTGGCAGAACTTCAGAGGGAGTATTTTCTGTCCGGTCAGGATAAATTGCGCCCCCTTACCCTGAAACAGGTAGCCGACCGCCTGGGTATTCACGAGACAA
>JAZSJL010000335.1:0-3092 GCA_045534355.1 Acutalibacteraceae bacterium | reverse complement strand
GGTCTCCCGAAGGGCAGAATTGTTGAAATATACGTTCCTGAATCATCAGGTAAGACTACGCTGCCACTCCACGTTGTTGCAGAGGCACAAAAAATGGGTGGCGAGGCAGCCTTCATAGATGCAGAGCACGCTCTCGACCCCGTATATGCTGCTGCATTGGGAGTAGATATTAACTCCTTGCTCATTTCACAGCCCGACAATGGTGAGCAGGCTCTGGAAATTGCAGAGTACCTTGCTCGTTCAGGTGCTCTCGATGTTATAGTTGTTGACTCTGTTGCAGCCCTTGTTCCAAAGGCAGAAATAGAGGGTGAAATGGGAGATTCACACGTTGGCCTTCACGCAAGACTTATGTCTCAGGCATTAAGAAAGCTTACAGGTGCTATTTCAAAGTCCAACACAACCGTTATATTTATTAACCAGCTTCGTGAAAAGGTGGGCGTTATCTACGGTAACCCTGAGGTTAATACAGGTGGACGTGCCCTTAGGTTCTACTCAACTATACGTATTGACGTAAGAAGAGTTGAACAGCTCAAGGGTCCCGGCAATGAATTTATAGGCTCAAGAACAAGAGCAAAGATTGTTAAAAACAAGGTTGCTCCTCCTTTTAAAGAGGCAGAATTCGATATTATGTTTGGTGAGGGTATTTCAAAGTATGGCGAAATTCTCGACCTTGCAGTTAAAATGAACATCATCCGTAAGAGTGGCGCTTGGTTCTACTATGGCGAGGAGCGTCTCGGGCAGGGTAGAGATAACGTTAAGGAATACCTTAGAAACACTCCTGAATTCTGCAATGAAATTGAAGCAAAGGTAAGAGAGAGTATAAGAGAGCTTATCTCTGCAAGAAATCCTATTTCCCGCAGAGAGCTTGCCCCGACTCCTGCTGCAGAGCCCGTTTCAAAGGGCAAGGCAAGAGCAACAATCGATATTGCTGTGGATGACGACGAATGAAAATAACATCAAAGCCGGGTAATGGCAATAAAGTGCATATTTACATAGACGGCGAATACACCCTCACGCTTTACGATGACTATTGGTATGGCGCAGGGTTCAGCGAAAATCAAGAAATTTCAGATGACGAGCTTGCTTCCTTGAAAGAGGAGGCAGGCTTTCGCTCTGCTTATGAGAAGGGAATACAATACCTTTCTATGAGGGCATATTCCGAAAAGGAGCTGTATAACAAGCTTAAGCTGAAATTTGGGGCAGAGTCAGCCCAAAGGGCAATAGATAAGCTGTTGTACAGAGGCTATATAAACGACGAAGCCTATGCAACAAGCTTTGCGAGGCATCTTTTCGAGGTAAAAAAGTACGACGTAAGGCGTATCTCGTACGAGCTCCGTCAAAAGGGTGTAAGTCCCGAAATTGTGGATAATGCATTGAAAACTCTTGACAACGAGCCAATTCAGCGTATTATAGATATAATAGGGTCAAAATATATTAATTCTATTAGTGATGAGAAAAGCCGTAAGCGAATTGTAAATCGCTTTGTCAGAATGGGCTATTCCTTCCACGATATAAAATCAGCATTCAGAGCGTTTGATATAGAAATCTGAGAGGTGAGCACTTTGGATAAAAGAGTGGGTATGGTCAGCCTTGGCTGTCCGAAAAATCAGGTGGATGCAGAAATTATGCTTAAAAAGCTTGTAGATGCAGGGTATATCCTTGTACAGGAGGCTGACAAGGCAGATTTAGTTATTGTAAACACCTGTGGCTTTATTGAGGATGCTAAAAAAGAATCTATAGATGCCATTCTTGAAATGGTAGATTATAAGGAAGATGGTCTGCTTGCAAAAATACTTGTTACGGGCTGTCTTGCACAGCGCTACGCAGACGAGATTTTTGCAGAGCTTCCCGAAGTAGACGGCGTAATCGGTATTGGCGCCAATGACGATATTGTTGCTGTGTGCGACGCTCTTTTTGAGTCGGATGAGCAGTACAGCTCCTTTCCCGATAAAGAAAATCTCCCCCTTGATGGTGGCAGAATTCTCACCACACCGGAATATACAGCATATTTGAAGATTGCAGAGGGCTGTTCAAACTGCTGTACCTATTGTGCTATTCCATCTATACGTGGTGGCTTCAGAAGTCGCAAAATGGAGGACATACTTGAGGAAGCAAATCTGCTTTGCGAAAAAGGCGTTAAGGAGATTATTCTCGTAGCGCAGGATACTACAAAATACGGCGAGGACCTTTACGGTGAGCTTAAGCTACCGGAGCTGCTCAGTGAGCTTAATAAAATTGAAAAGCTCCAATGGATAAGACTTTTGTACTGCTACCCTGACAGAATTACCGATGAGCTTATAAGCGCCATTGCAGAAAATGAAAAGGTCTGCAACTACATTGATATTCCTATGCAGCACGCAGACGGCAAGATTTTAGAGGCAATGAACAGACGAGGTGACAAGGAGAGCTTACTCAGTCTTGTAGAAAAGCTTCGTAAAAATATACCTGATATTATTATCAGAAGCACCTTCATCACAGGCTTCCCCGGAGAAACAGACGAGGAGTTTACAACTCTTTCAGAATTTATTATGGAAGCAAAGCTTGACAGGGTAGGTTGCTTTGCATACTCTCGTGAGGAGGGCACCGTTGCCTACGATTTACCTGACCGGGTAGACCCTGAGGTTGCAGCCCAAAGAGCCGAAATTATTATGGAACAGCAGTATCGCATTGCTGATGAAAAGCTTGACGGATATATCGGCAAGGTTTTCAATGTGCTTGTTGAAGGCTATGACCCGTACACAGACAGCTACTACGGAAGAACGTATATGGATGCTCCCGATATTGACAACACAATCGTGTTTACATCAGGCTACCGAGTAGACGATGGCGATATTATTCCTGTGGAAATTTTTGACAAGGACGAGTTTTCTCTCATCGGTGAAGCAATATGAATAAAAGGAATATTCCCAACATATTAACTGTGGTAAGAATCATTCTTACACCCTTGTTTCTCGGGTTGTTTTTAAGTGATATACCACACCACTTTCTGTGGGGCTTGGTAGTTTTTTCTATCGGTGCCTTTACGGATTTTTTGGATGGTAAGCTTGCCCGTAAAAATGGCGTTGTTACAAGTCGGAGGCCAAGCGGTCTTA
>JAZSJL010000201.1:0-1750 GCA_045534355.1 Acutalibacteraceae bacterium | reverse complement strand
CATGCACTGGCCTGCGATTTCACGTGCAAGCTTGTGATGCTCTGCAGGATCGTATGTATATTCGCCAAGGCTTGCAACGCCTTTGTCAACGAGTTTGAGAATTCTTTCGCATGCGGTGTCAAGAATGCTTTCATCAAGAGTTCCGTTTTTAACAGCTTCAACAATAAGACGTGTGCCTTCACCTGATGATGTAGGCATTTCAAGCTCCTGACCTGCAAGAAGGCCGGGTACTCTCTCATTTTCTGCGCCCCAGTCAGTAACAACTATACCCCTGAAGCCCCAATCATTACGAAGCACGTCTGTAAGAAGCCACTTGTTTTCCGCTGCATATGTGCCGTTAAGTCTGTTATATGAGTTCATTACAGTCCAAGGCTGTGCCTTTTTAACTGCAATCTCGAAAGGAAGGAGATATGTTTCACGAAGTGTTCTTTCATCAACAACAGAGTTTACTGTCATTCTGCGAGTTTCCTGGTTATTTGCCGCAAAGTGCTTGAGAGATGTACCTACGCCCTTTGACTGCACACCATTGATAAATGCTGCTGCAATTTCACCTGCGAGCAGACCATCCTCTGAGAAATATTCAAAGTTTCTGCCACAAAGTGGTGAACGCTTAATATTTGTACCGGGGCCTAAAAGAACAGATACCTTTTCCTTAAGGCTTTCTTCACCGAGAGCAACTCCCATTCTGTAGATAAGGTCAGGGTCCCAGGAGCATGCAGTTGCAGATGCTGTAGGGAAGCAGATTGCAGGCACACCCTTTAAAAGATTTGTTTCACCCTTTGGTGTATCGTCAGGATTACCTTTTTTACGAATACCGTGAGGACCGTCGTTAAGATTAACAGCAGAGATACCGAGCCTTTCAATAGGCTGAGTTTCCCAATAACTAAGACCATCGCAAAGACTTGCCTTCTCTTCGAGAGTCATTTGTTTAATAAGGTCAGCGTAATTCATATCTTTCCTCCATATTAAAAGATTTTTTACCGAATACTATGATAGCACACAAAAAACACCTTTTCAAGTTTTTTAGCCAAACAAGGCTCTTTTTTTGGTGTTTTTACAGTAAAAGCATATATTTTTTTGTTATTTCCTTTAATTGATTTTGTAAAAAACCTATGATAAAATTACTTTATCAACTTTCGGGAGGTAATCCTATGCTTTACAAAAAGAATACTGTTGCACCTCTTTCAACAGAATTGTTCCAAAACCCTACCTCTGAATACAGAGGCACCCCCTTCTGGGCGTGGAACAATCTGCTCACAAAAGAGGAGCTTTGCCGTCAAATAGACGTCTTTAAGGAAATGGGTCTTGGTGGCTTCCATATGCACGTAAGAACAGGTCTAAAAAACACTTACCTTGACGATGCATATATGGAGCTTATTAAAAACTGTGTTGATAAGGCTAAAGCCGAGGATATGCTTGCCTGGCTCTACGATGAGGACAGGTGGCCCTCAGGTGCTGCAGGTGGCCTCGTTACGTGCGATGAGCAGTTCCGTTCAAGGAGCCTTATTTTCACGGTTGATTTGAATGGTCCTGACCTTACTGTAAACACCTCTCGTGCAGAGGCATCTCGCTCTGCTAACGGCAAGGTACTTGCTGTGTACGATGTTATTCTCGACAGCGAGGGCTACCTCCAAAGCTACAAAAAAATAGATAAGGACGATGAGGCTCAGGGTACAAAATGGTACGCAATTTTAGAGGTTTGCGGCAACAGCCCTTGGTTTAACGACAAGTCGGAGGCCAAGCGGTCTTA
>JAZSJL010000112.1:0-8270 GCA_045534355.1 Acutalibacteraceae bacterium | reverse complement strand
CCTCCGACTTTTACTTATTCTCTTTGGGCATCGTACTTAACGTCAATGTATTTTTTGAAGAGCAGGTAGTCGTATTGTGGCTTCCAGTGGTCGCCTGCAAAAACGTTTTCCTCAAACTCCTCTTCAGATACAGCAATATTTATAACGCTAACGCCTTTAATTTCGCCATCTTCATTGTAGCAGGTACCCCAGAATGCGTGGTGACCTATGTAGGTTACGCTTTCGGGAATATATACGTACGTAAGATTTTGGTTGTAGCTGAAAGCATCCGAGCCTACATATTCAAGCCCTTCGGGGAGTGAAATATATATTTCGCCAAGAGCTTCCTCACTTGTAAAGTGTGAATCAACTATATTCTTTGCAGAGTATGTGTAAACATTTTCAAGTGATGGGTGAGTGCTCCATTGATCAACTCTTTCGTGTAGCTTGAAAACTGCAAGAGTCTCGATTCTCTTAAGACCATCTGGGAGATATATTTTTCTAAGGTTTGCGTAGTTGAAGCACATCTCGCTAAGCTTTGTGACTGTAGATGGCACAACGTAGGTCTGTATATCTCTTTCGTATTCAGGTGTTACCTCGTCTCTGTAAAGCTCCTTTTCGTAGCCGTATTTCTTACGGAGATATTCGTCGTGGTCACAAGGGTAGCAGAGTATTTCTGTTTTATCCTTGTTATATAGCACGCCGTCAATATCGCAGTAGTTAGGGTTGTTTTCGTCAACCTCAATATTCTGCAACGCCCAGCAGGAATAAAAAGCCTTAGGGTCAACAAACTCAACCTTTTCGCCAATTGTAATAGTTGTAATCTTATCATCACAGTTAAGTGTGAATTGTCTTACAGAGGTTATTGGCTTTGTAGTGTCCTTAACAACCTTAAAGTTTGTTGCAGGGTCATTGTTGCCGGGTATATATTCAATTTCGGCAGCATAGTCAATTTCTAATTCTGTAAGGTAGCCTGTGTTACTGAACTTTGTAAATTCAAGACCTTTATCTGTCTGTGTGTATTCAAAGGTTTCGTTTTGCAGTGCCATAACACTAAAATAGATGGAGAGTGAAACAGCAACAATAATAACTATAACGAATATTGCCTTTTTTAGATTGTAGTGCTTATACGGTTTGTTAATGTGTGGTGCTGCAAGGCCGGGTACCTGGTAAGTCCAAATTTCATCCTCAGGGATATCAAGCTGAACGTCAGTCTGCCAGTCGAGAGCCTTCTTTTGCTTTTTTTCTTTTTTGCTCATTCTATCCACCCCCGTTAACCTTTATAACTGCCGGAAGTAGAAACGCCCTCTTCTTCTGCCTTCTTTTCAGTAACCTCGGCACGGCGTTTAAGTACTTCCATAACCATATTTTGCTTTTTGTTGTCGTAATCCCAGAATAAGTAGGGTATTGTCATAAGGAAAAAGCCTATAGCATCAACAATAATAGGAACAATAATGATGTTTCTTCTTGAACCATCGTAGAAGAGAATTTCCCAGTTACTGTTAAAGCCGTATTTGAGTAAGAATATAGGAATAATAAGACCTACAAATGATGTAATAGGGCCTGTAAACCAACCGAAAATACCTGTGAAGCTTTCAAGACGCTCACCTGAAAGGTACATCTGGTAGTCGTTGATTCGAACACCCATATCGTGACCGGCTGTTGTAGGCACAGTCTTTGTCATTTCCATAAAGAAGAGGACAACAACGCAGATTGTACCACAAAGAGCAAGGTTGTCGCCACAGGTCCACATTGCTACTGCAATAATAACGTTGCCTATAGCTCTGCTGAGCTGGTAGAAAATCATAATCTGCTTGTATGAAAATCTCTTGAGGAAATATGGTGAAAGTAAATCAGGTGGAGTACCTGCAAAGGAAATAAGCGCAACAATCAAGCTGTATGGTAAACCACTCAAACGGAACGTGTAGAAATACAGAATTGTTGCAAAGGGGAGCATACCGTTACCAAGCGCATCAATAAGGTCAACAATTGTTTTGATACGAAGGTATTTGTTCTTTAAAACACCCAGCATACCGTCCCAGAATTTAATCTGCACCTTCTTTTCAAGAGGTGGCTGAGGAATTCTTTCCTGAATACGGCCTGCAAGGTGCATTGTAAACGCTGCAGAAATACAGAATGTAACAGGAATAACCCATCGGTAGAAGTTAATGTCTGCCCACTCATAGCGAAGCTCACCGACAACAGCAGGGAGAATAATTGCAAGTATTGAGTTGAATATGTGGGAAAGCTTTACAGGGTAGCTACGAACAAGAATTCTTTCCTGTAGGTTAGGACTGATTCTCTTTGAGCACTCCTCAAGAACGTTTCCGAAACCGAATACGTTGTATGTAGCAAACAGAAGGTTTGCAACCCATACTCGTGTAGCAACGTCGGGAATGTTGTAAACAGGTAGCCAACCGATAAGTATAACCATTATACATTTGGGTATAACGTCACAGTAAAGGCTGTATTTGTATCTTCCGTACTTTGGTATAAGCTTTTTGCGCCAAAAAATGTTACGGGCACCAACCCAGCCTGAATAAAGGAAATGCGTACCAAACGTTTTGAAGCAGGCAGTGGCATTCATACCCTCGAAGCTGTTTAGTATTGTTATAAATGAGCCTGATTGGTCAAATAGCTTTGAAAAATCGAATATAATCGAAGCTATACCAAACAGCATCATTAAGCCGTATGTAAGGTAAACCTTTCTTTCTGTTTTCTTTGGCAAAAAGCCAAGGTTATCACATACGTACCACCAAATAAGTGCTGTAACATAGCCCAAGGGCATATTGAGAAGCCCAATAACCGAAAAGGTAAGGTACGGTAGCTTGTAGTGGTGCATAATGAGGAAACAGCTTGACCAGAAGCCGATGTACTCAAGCGTTTTAGAACCGGCATAGTTTGCACCAACACCGATAACTACGTCCTTATACTCTTTGTATGGAACGTATTTACCCTCTGCCGGAGTATTCCAATGGTCCTTAACCTCGGTAAACAAAGCTTTTCCTTGGTCAAAAAGCTTTGATATATTACCGTTTGCCATATAAAAACCCTCCTAAATAAATATTTACGTTATTTTATCATATTTGCACAAAAAATACAATTGTATAAAATGATTTTTATAAAATTTTAAAACAAAAAAGCCTTGGATTATCCAAGGCTTTTTTGTTATGCATTCCAGAATTTTCTGTCAAGGCTTCTGTATTGTATTGCTTCAAGAATATGCTTGTTTTCAATATTCTCGCTTTCGTCAAGGTCTGCTATTGTTCGTGCAACCTTAAGGATTTTGTCATATGCTCTTGCAGAAAGCCCAAGTCTTTCAAAGGAAATTTCAAGGGTTTTTGAGGCTGTCTCTGAGAGAATGCAGTATTTTCTTGTAAGAGAAGGTGTCATTTTTGCGTTACAGGTAATGCCCGTGCCCTTGAATCTTTCTTGCTGTATTCTCCTTGCGGCATTTACTCTTGCTCGTATCTCTGCAGAGCTTTCGCCACACTCGGTATCTGAAAGCTGGTTGTAGTCAACAGGAGGCACCTCAACGTGAATATCGAGTCTGTCAAGCAGGGGACCCGAAACCTTTGAAAGGTACCTTGCAGGTGCTCCGTTGGGGCAGGTGCATTTTCTTGTAGGGTGACCGTAGTACCCACAAGGATAAGGGTTCATAGCACATATAAGCATTACAGAGCAGGGGTATGTAAGTGCACAGGCTGCTCTGGAAATTGTTATGGTGCCGTTTTCAATAGGTTGCCTTAAAACCTCCATTGTGCTTCTGTTGAATTCAGGTAATTCATCAAGAAAAAGCACACCGTTGTGGGCGAGGGAAAGCTCACCCGGCTTCGGTTTTGTGCCACCACCCGAAAGTCCTGCAGGGGAAACAGAGTGGTGTGGAGCTCTGAAGGGTCTGTAGTTGATTATCGGCTTGTCCTTTGAAAGGTTACCCGAAAGAGAGTATATCTTCGTTGTATCAAGAGCCTCGTCAACAGTAATATCAGGCAAAATTGTAGGAATACGCTTTGCAAGCATACTCTTGCCTGAGCCGGGAGGGCCAATCATCATAACGTTGTGACCACCGGCAGCAGCAACCTCAAGTGCTCTTTTTACCTCAAACTGACCCTTAACGTCTTTAAAGTCAGGTAAGAAATCAGGCATTTCGTAGTGCTTGAAGGGAACAAGCTCCAGGGGCTTTAGCTTGCTAACATCGTTTATATGGTCTGCAAGCTCTTTTATTGTAGAAATAGGGTAAATGTTTATTCCGTCTACAACAGCAGCTTCTGTGGCGTTTTCAAGAGGAATATAAATATCCCGTAAGCCATTCTCCTTGGCTGCCATAACCATTGGTAAAACACCCTTAACGCTTTTAACCTCACCTGAAAGTGAAAGCTCACCTATAAAGGCTGCATCCTTGTAGTCGCCAATAATCTGCTTTGTTGCCGAAAGCACGGCAATTGCCATAGGCAGGTCGTATATGGAGCCTTCCTTTTTTATATCTGCAGGGGCAAGGTTAAAGGTGTAGCGTGAGGTCATGTGCATTTCAAAGCCCGAATTGTGCAAGGCAGAAATGACTCTGTCACGAGCCTCGTTAACTGCTGTATCAGGCAAGCCTACAATCTCCAAGGCGTATTTACCACTTGATATATTAAGCTCAACGTCAATCATATAGGATTCAAGTCCCATAAGACCTATGCTTTTGATTTTAGTAAACATAAATTATTCCTCGAATTGTGAATTGTTGTTTTCACTATCTGTATCGTCTGTAGGTGGCGTATCAAGCTCAACTGCTTCTAAAACAGAATCCGAATCAACATCACTGTCCTCTTCCTCAACGTAAAGAGCAGGCTTGAATTCAAATATACCTGTTTTTATAATACTGCAAATAAGAAGCATCATCAAAAGAACCGTAACGGAAATCATAACACCGAGTATAAGACCATCGGGTACGTACTTGAATTCAACTGTGTGTTCACCAGCTGTAATATTTACACCAATGAGTGCATCGTTACCGATAGAAAGAATATCTGACTTTGCTACCTTTTGACCGTCAATATAAACAGACCAGCTTGTGTCGTAGTTAATAGATGTGTAGAGAATACCATCCTCTGCTACGCTTATGTTACCCTTGATTACTGTGTCGTCAAACTCTGTAACGTTCAATGAATTCGATTTGAGCTTCTCATAGCCCTGTACGAAGGATTCTTGGTCAAGTGTAACACCATAGAGGTAAATAAAGCCTTCCTTTCCATCTTTAAAAGGAGCATATATATTTACTGTTTCACCGGCTTCAAGCATACCTAAATCGAGAATATGAGGCTTTGTGTCTACAGTCTGTGTAACAACTGTGCCGTTTGGAAGTGTAACTGTAATCGAATCAATATCATTTACGCTTGATTTAAGGTAAATATATCCGTTGCCACGTTCCTTTACTGTGTATTCAAAGGAAAGCGAAGCGTTGGAGGAATCCTCAATGGTATATGGGTAGTAGCCTTCCTCTTCATAGGATAAGTCATCACATCTTGCACCTGTGCCGTTAACGCTTGTCAGCTCCATATCATTAAAAACTGTGTGTATACCTGTTGAGTTTCCGAAAAGATTACTCTGAACCTCAAACGGATTAGGGTTATCGTGAGACCATTCCTTGATTTCGTTGTTTACTCTGAATGCAATTGGTAAGCTGTAGAGGTTTTCGTAGGCTGTGTACTTTGAAACAGAGCCAATATCCTGATAAAGCTCACTATTCATTTCGGTTTTTTCTACAGTTGTGTTGTCCACAATGAAGTCAAGGGCAAAGAAGGCATTGTAAACAGGCGTCTGCCTGTTGTAGGTGTAGCTGTTGATGTAGTTACTGAACATACCAAGGTGAGATTGCATATTTGCTACTCTCTCGTAAGCCATAGAGGTAAAGGTAGACATACCGTTGTAATTGTACCAGCAAGGATCCATTCGAGCTCTCAGGCTTGTAAGCTCCATACGGTAGTCATCGTTTCCTGCGTGCTCGTCAATGATATCCTTAATCTGGCGAAAATCGTCGTAGTCGCCAACAAAGTTTATCTTTGCCTGATTCATACTGTAGTTGTTTGTGTTTGAAACGGTATATTCTGCACAGCAGGAGCAAAGCACAAGTGCAGTAGCCGCAATATAAGGATATTTGTCGTTTTTGAGAATTGCAAGTGTAAGGCAGTAAATGAATATAAAGGCAAGGCAAATCCATACGCCTGTTTCGCTGAAGTTCTTGGAGCCTATTTCCTGCACAAGCACAACAAATGCAATAGTTGCAACGCCAACACCGATTATCTGACGATTTGTGTATTCCTTGATGAGGTTAATTGCCTTAAATGCAAGTACAAGGAGTATAAAGGAATACATAAATGAGAATCTGTACGGCAGGTCGTTAGGGAAGTGGAAGCCGTGCCAGATGTAGTTGAGAATGTTTGTGTAGAAGGAAGCAAATATTACACCTAAAAGACCTACGCTCATAACCTTCTCTTTAAAGCTAACCTTGTTTGAGAAAATGTAGAGAGGTACAAGTAAAACGGTGAGCATACCACAGTAAACATTTGGTAATACGTCTGTACCACTGCTTCTGATTGTAGGGTCTAAATATGCAAGGTGATTTGCAAGGAAATCGAATATTGAAAAATACGTTTTGAATTCAGTAGGGAAAGTGCCTGAGGTTGCAGAGCAATTCATAAGAATAAAATATACAGGCAGTAAAGCAAAGGCAGAAACCAGTGCCGCGCCTATAGAGGAGAATGCAAAGCGAAAACCACAATCAAAGAATTTGTTATTGCGAAGGTTTGAAATGCCCCACACGAAAAAGCCTTTGATTCCCTTTTTTCTCTTGGCGAGCTTGCCGAAATAGGTGTCTGAAAAGCTGTAGTTTGAGAAGAAGCAGTAAATAAAATAAAGAACGGAGAAGATACAAACCATATAACCCATATAGTAGTTTGTAATGAGTGTGGCTGCAAGCGCAATAATGTACAGCTTCATTTTCCTTTTTGAAATAAGGCTTTCAATACCTAATATTACAAGAGGGAAGATATAGAAGGCATCAAGCCACATTATATTCCAGTAGTATGCAATGAAAAATCCACTACAGGAATAAAGTACACCAAATGCTGCGGTAAGTGGGTTTTGAATATTAAACTTTTTATATATGAAATATGAAAAAGTAAATGATGCCAAGGCTGATTTTGCAAGTACCATTGCCGCAATTGCTTCAGGCATATTTTCGTGACCGAATAAAAGCATGAAAATTGCAGTAGGTGAAGCAAGGTAGTTGTAGAAGTTACCAAGGAAGCCACTACCACCACCTGAATTCCAGGAGTAGAGCAGGCTGTCAAGGTTAGTTACTCTGTCATAAAGCTCTGCAAACAGGGGTCCGTATTGGTGGTATAAGTCCATTCGCAGTATTGTTATATCGCCAAAGGGTGCCATATCGTAGCAGTAGTAAACCACCATCATAATAACGGCAGAGCAGAGGGCAGCCAACAAGCAGTAGCGAATGTTGAAGCCTTTTTTGAATATTGGGTTGTTCATCATTTTTTCTTTCATTTGTTCCATCCTTTAAACGTACTTAGCTGTATATGTATACATAATAAATAATATCATATTAAAATGCTTCTTTCAATGAAAAAATTGTAAATATATTTTGTTTTTAAAACAGTTCTATTTTCGGACAAGTGATAATATCTATTTTTTGAAAGGAGTGTAAAAAATGCAGAGCTTTTTAAATGCAATATCCCTTCTGCCAAGGGTGTATAAGGATGTTTTTTCTGAAATTCCGGAGAATATCGCAAAACAACTTAAGGAGCTACGCTTCAGAGTAGGCGAGCCTGTAACCTTAAACGGTAAGGATATATATTATCTGACTCAAAACGGCACAGTAACAACAAGCTGTGCAGATAATTTAATCTCAACAGATGAAAGAGATATGTACGAAATTGTATTTTCTCTTTCAAGAAAATCTCTTCATACGTACCAGGATATGATTGCAAGGGGTTATATTCCTTTGCGAGGTGGCTGTAAGGCAGGTGTAGCAGGCAGAGCTGTTGTTAAAAACAACGCAGTATATTCTGTTTCTGCCTTTAATTCCGTTAACATACGAATAGCCCGTGAGTACGAGGGATGTGCAAGGGAGCTTTTAAAAAGTGTTGAAGGCTGCTGCTCTTATTTGATAATAGGTCCTCCGATGTCAGGTAAAACAACGCTTTTGCGAGAGCTTTGCCGATATTATTCAGGTAAAAACAACGTTAAGCCGTATAAAACAGCAGTTATTGATGAAAGAGATGAAATAGCAT
>JAZSJL010000199.1:0-5841 GCA_045534355.1 Acutalibacteraceae bacterium | reverse complement strand
CCAAGAAAAAAGGCCTTGTCATAAGACAAGGTCTTTTTTCAATTAAGTGTGCCTTACGGCACATGAAGCACACCTTCGGTGCGCGAAGTGATGCTTTGCATCATGAAGTGCCTGCGGGCGTGAGTAGCATACTTCATACGAGCACAAGCGAGTGCTTCACTTCGCCAAAGGCGATACTTCATTTAAACAGTCAATCACATAACCATTTTCTGATTGGCTTCTACAAAAAAACGACCTCTTTAAAAGAGGTCGTTTTTTCTCTTATCAGTTTATTCTCAACCGAAAAGCACGCTGTTTACAATGCCTTCAAGTCTTTCCTGCTTGCCTGAAATAGGTGCAGGTGTATTCTTGAGCTCTGCGGCATAATCTGCAAGCTCTTCGAGTGAGGTTTCGCCTGCAACAATCTTTGCACCGATGCCGCTGTTGAAGCTTGAGTACTTCTCTGCGACAAAGCTGTCGATTCTGCCGTCCTCAATAAGCTCTGCAGCCTTGATAAGACCGAGTGCAAATGTATCCATACCGAGGATATAGCTTTCAAACATATCCTCATAAGTGTTGCTGGGTCTGCGGCACTTTGCATCAAAGTTGAAGCCGCCTGTAAGGCCGCCTGCCTTGATAACCTCGTACATACACATTGTAGCTTCATAAACGTCAAAGGGAAATTCATCTGTATCCCAACCAAGCAGATAGTCGCCCTGGTTGGCATCGATACTGCCGAGCATACCGTTGATTGCGCTGATGCGAAGCTCGTGCTGGAAGGTGTGGCCTGCAAGTGTTGCGTGGTTAGCCTCGATGTTCATCTTGAAATCCTTATCAAGGCCGTACTGACGAAGGAAGCCGATTGCAGTTGCGGCATCAAAATCGTACTGATGCTTCATAGGCTCCTTGGGCTTGGGCTCAATATAGAAATCGCCTGTGAAGCCAATCTTTCTGCCGTATTCGACAGCCATTTTCATAAGGCGTGCGATGTTTTCCTGTTCAAACTTAACGTCGGTGTTGAGCAGTGTTTCATAGCCCTCTCTGCCGCCCCAGAAAACGTAGCCCTTACCGCCGAGCTTAACTGTAAGCTCAAGTGCCTTTTTAATCTGTGCGGCTGCAAAGCAGTAAACGTCTGCAGAGTTTGTGCTACCTGCACCATTCATAAAGCGAGGGTTAGAGAACATATTTGCTGTACCCCAAAGGCACTTGATACCTGTCTCGTTCATCTTTTCAAGAATGTAATCGGAGATTTCGTCAAGGCGTTTGTTGGTTTCCTTAATATCGTCTGCCTCGGGGATAATATCTACGTCGTGGAAGCAGAAGTATTCAATACCAAGCTTTGACATAAACTCGAAGCCTGCATCTACTTTAGCTTTTGCGTGTTCCATTGTGCCTTTTTCAGCACCGAAGGACTTGTCTGCAGTATCTCTGCCGAACATATCCGTGCCTGCAGCGCAAAGGTTGTGCCACCAAGCCATAGCAAAAGGAAGGTGCTCCTTCATTTTCTTGCCTAAAATAACCTTGTCAGCATCGTAGTACTTGAATGCAAGAGGGTTAGTGCTGTCCTTGCCCTCGTATTGTATTTTGGGTATACCCTTGAAAATTTCACTCATTTTAATTACCTCACTTTATTTCTTTAAATAAATTCTTCATTGTTGGATATATTTTTTTGAATTTCAGATATTGTTCCTCGTATCGTGCAGATATTTCTGAATCCGGGTAGATAGTTTCCTTTACTTTAATAAATGCATCTGCACAAGCCTTAACACTCTGGAATGTACCTGTACCTACCATGGCAAGCATAGCACCACCATAGCCGGGGCCTTGCTCTGTTTGTGGAATTGTTATAGGCATATTAAGTGCATTTGCAAATATTTTTTGCCAAAGAGGGGATTTTGCTCCACCACCACAAAGGCTGCTGCTCTTGATTTCGATTCCAAGAGCTTTTGCAATTTCAAGATTATCTCTTATAGCAAAGGCTACGCCCTCTAAAACAGCCTGTACAAGGTCTTTTCTCCTTGTGTCCATTCGTATGCCTGTAAACGTACCTCTTGCGTCTGTGTCGTTTATAGGGCTTCTTTCACCCATAAGATAGGGGAGGAAGTATATATGGTTATTCCCTAAATCTGCGTCAGTAATATCCTTTTGCTCACAAGCATAATCATCAGTGGCTAATATATCCTCGCAAAGCCACTTGTTGCAGGAGGCAGCAGACAATATACAGCCCATTAAATGATACTCGCCATTTGCGTGGCAGAATGAATGGAGAGCATTGAAGCTATCCACAGAAAAGCTACTTGAGGAGATGAATATTGTACCCGACGTGCCGAGAGAAATATTGCATTTACCATCTGTAACGGTGCCTGTGCCTACGGCAGCTGCCGCATTATCACCTGCACCGGCTACAACCACGGTATCTGGTGAAAGACCCAATTCCATCGCAACCTGTGGTAAAAGAGTACCAACAGGGGAATAGCTTTCAAAAAGAGTTGGCATCTGCTCCTCTGTGATTCCACAGATTTTAAGCATTTCCTTTGACCAACACTTGTTTTTTACGTCTAAAAGCAAGAAGCCTGAAGCATCAGAATAGTCTGTGCAGTGTATACCGGTAAGCTTGTAGTTAAGGTAGTCCTTTGGAAGCATAATTTTGCATATCTTATTGAAATTATCTGCTTCGTTTTCCTTGAGCCACAAAAGCTTTGGTGCTGTAAAGCCTGCAAAAGCAATATTTGCAGTGTATTCTGAAAGCTTATCTTTTCCTATTACATTATTAAGATGTTCTGTCTGTGGTGCTGTTCTGCCATCATTCCAAAGAATAGCAGGTCTGATTACATTATCACTTTCATCTAATATAACAAGTCCGTGCATTTGCCCACCAAAGCCTATACCCTTGATTGATGACGGGTCGGTGTCACCAATAAGCTCTTTTACACCTTCTGTAAAGGCAGACCACCAATCAACAGGGTTTTGTTCGCTCCAGCCGGGAGCAGGGTAGAATACGGGGTACTCCTTTGTGACCGAGTTTGCGATTTCGCCACCTTCGGTAACAAGAAGAAGCTTTAATGCAGACGTGCCTAAATCGGCACCTATGTAGTAATTCATAGCATACCTCCACCTCTGTTTTTATAAAACAATAAAGAATATCAGAACTACAAGAGCTCCACTTTATCAGTTCTATTCTACTGCAATATATTTGACTTTTCTCGCAATAAACAGTATAATGTATAGACAAAATTTGACTTTCGAGGTATCTGTATGTTTTATGAACTTAAGCATTTAGGCTCACCGCATTATCTTAAAGTAGAAAAAGGGGAGGATTTCAGCTTCCCTATGCACCTGCACCAATGCTTTGAGGTTATAGTGGTGCTTTCGGGAGAAATGAAAATAGCTGTAGACGATAAAAGCTACAGCTTAAAAAGCAATGAAGCCTTGCTAATTTTTCCTAACCAGATACATTCTCTTGAATCAAAACAAAGCAATCACGTGCTGTGTATTTTTTCACCACGACTTGTTCAAGCCTATGCTACCGGCGTGAAGGGAAAAGTCCCTGTGGACAACAAGCTTATTCTTGATTCTTATTTAATTGAAGCAATTAACAGGCTGACCCTTGATTCAACAACAACGGAGAAAAAGGGGATACTATATTCTATCTGTAGCTGCTTTGAAAAAACTGCTGTATACAGTACACGCAGAAATGATAATGAAAAGCTATTGTTGAGAATTTTTTCTTTCGTTGAAAGTGAGTTTGATGGTGATTGTACGCTTTCTCACCTTGCAGAGCAAATCGGCTATGATTATTCGTATATATCAAGATTTTTCAAAAAGAATATGGGAATATCCTTTAATACCTATGTGAATTTTTATAGACTCAGCCACGCCTGTTATCTTATGGAGAATTCAGATGCACCCATCATTCAATGTGCAATGGAAAGCGGATACACATCCCTGAGGAGCTTTAACAGAAACTTTAAAGAATATTTCAATGTTACTCCTGCAGAGTATCGTAAGAATATTTCCGTTTGATTATATATACATATTATATATAGGGCAATGTTAAAAGCCTTCGCTTCAATCAGAAGCGAAGGCTTTAATAATTTTATGAAAAAGATTTAATTAATAGAGTTCTGCTTTAAGCTCTGCAAGACCATCAATGAGAGCTGAACCAACGTGCTGACCAAGAGAAATAAGCTCGTGGTAGTGGTTTGCCGGATCACCCATTGTGTAGTCGTTGTCAGGAACAACGTAACCGATAGCATCGTTCATAACACCGAAGCACTTAACATCTTCGCCGAAGATAGCAGCCGCAGTTGTGTAGCCGTTATCAACGTATTTTGAGAATGCAGAACCGGTAATTGAATTTTCTGCAAGGAGAGAAGCACCATTCAGTGCTACAAGGTCCTGACAGATTTCACCCGGAAGGAATACAGTTTTAAACTGTTTACCCCATTCCATGTAACCAACCTCAGTTACGGTTGCGTATGATCCATCCGGATAAGCCTTAACAACGTAGTTTGCCATATTGAGCTTACCGATTGCTGTAATAAGTGTATTTGAAATCGGAATTTCAACCTGCTTGAGGTAGAGGTTAAGGAACGGATCAACTTCCTGTGCTACAGGAACATTGTCGCCACCTCTTAAATCCTTGTTCCAGTTTTCGAACCATACGGAGTAGAGTGGGTTAACCTGACAAGTATCAGCAATACCGTCAACTGTTGGGAGGGTGAGTGCTGTATCAGGAGTGATGATTTCACGCTCACCAATTTCAACTGTTGTGATTTCAGCATCTGTTGCAGCATCACGAAGAATGATCTTGCCTGCTTCTGAAATGTCAACCTTCTGGTTTGCGCCGTATGAAATAGCACCGATGATTGTTGGGTTAGGTGATGTAGCTGTTGTAGCATCTACAATAATGTATGCATTAAGAGCTGCGTACTGTACAATATATTCGGTTGCAGTAAGTGCGAAGTCATATACGGTAGCACCTTCAGCGTCTGTAACCTTAATTGTATGAGCAGCGTTGTCAGCAGCAACGTTAAGACCTGCTGCATCAACTACGAAGGTGAAGCCGTTTGCTGTAGTAAGAGCATATGGATTAACTACGCCGTTTTCTACTGCTGAAACAGTTTCATATGGAGCTACAGCTCTGCTGCTGCCAAGAGGTAACTGCATAATTAATTCTTCGGTTTCTGTTGAGTAAAGAGCAACGGTGTTTTTACTTGGGCAAACAACTTTTTTGCCTTCGCCTGTAACAACAATAGCAAGAATGCTACCATCATTTGTTACAGCGTATGCACCGGCAGCTTCTTCGAATGTGATTTCTTCATTCTCTGTGTAATTTAATTCGTAAAGAACCTTGTCACCTTCAAGAACCTTGATTGTTTTGCCGTTGACATCAACTGTTTTGCCTTGTGCATCAAGGATTACTGTGTAGTTGTTTCCTGCAGCTGTAACCTGCTCGATTGCCTTACCGTTTTCATCAAATGCAGGGATTTGTGTTGCGTTCTCTACAAGTTCATCATAGATGTCGCTGTTCGGATCCCAAGCCTCTGCGGAAACCTCTTCTTCTGTCTTGTTAAGTGAAAGAGCCATTCTTGCAAGCTCGAAGCCGTATCTCTGTGATTCTTCAACTCTCTGCTTTGTTTCTATGTTGTCGCCTGTAACAGTTCTTGACATATAGATACCTGCAATAGCGCCCTGGAAGAACATAAAGTTGTAACCGGATTCATTGAGGAGCTTCTCGCAGTAGAAGATGTAGTCACCACTGATTTCTCTACCTGAGTTGGATTCTGTCGGAAGACCTGCCACGTCAGGGTGAGCAGCAATGTTGATAATCATTGTAGGATCAAAAGCTGTATCTTCAGG
>JAZSJL010000021.1:0-5922 GCA_045534355.1 Acutalibacteraceae bacterium | reverse complement strand
GTTTTTTGCACCACAAATAATAGCCATTTTAGCAAAGCGTTCACCATTGTTGCCAATGTCAATTTGCTTGAACTGGCTCTCTGTACCCTCATAGTAAATAACGCTTATAGATGAATTGTTAAATGCATTGTCACCAATATATTTAACACTTGCAGGGATTGTTACTGCAATAAGATTTTGTGTACCTGCAAAAGCACCCGGGTTAAGGTGGGTTGTGCCGGCTCTTACTGTTCGTGCGCCGTGCTTATACCATGTGGTGTTGATAAGCTGGTTGTCAACATAGAATGAATCTCCATACCAGTTGTTTTTATCCTTGTAAATTTTTGAGCCCTTGAAGTATGCTGCCATAAGATTTACGTGTGTATTTGGTAAATCTATTTTTTCGATGTTAACACAACCCTCAAATGCAGAGGAAACGCCTTGAACACCATCGAGGAAGGTGAGGATTTTTATGCCGGTGCAACTATTAAAGGCATATTCTTCAATTGATTTTACACTACCCGGTATTATTAATTCTATAAATGATGTACAGCCTGCAAAGGCATATCTTCCAATTGTTGTTAATGAATTTGGGAGTGTAATTTTTTCAAGTGATGTGCAGTTATAAAAAGCAGAATCGTCAATCGTGTTCAATGTATTAGGGAGATTTATACTCTTGAGAGTTGTACAGTTATAAAAAGCATTATAACCTATATAGGTTAATCCGTTACCCTCAATTTTAACCTGCTCTAATGTTGACCACCCAAATGCATCTGAACCAATTGTTTTGATACTATTTGGAATCGTAACTGATTTTATTGTTTTGCAAAAATAAAAAGCACTATTAGCAATTGTTGTTACAGGCTTGCCCTCGTATTCAGCAGGGATAATGACATCAACAGGGGTGCCTGTGTAACCTGTAACAGAGTACTCACTATTGTTGTTTATAAGTGTGAAATTTAATTCATACTCCGGCGCAGGTGTTGCTTCACCTGTTTCACCTTCATCAGCATTACTGCTACCTGTTTCGCCTTCATTTGGTACTGTTGTTTCCTCTGCCGCTGCAGAAAAAACAAGACCCGGCAATTGTATTGGTGCTGCCAAAAGCGCACCTGCCGCAAATACAACTGCTAAAAACAAACTTAAAAATTTTTTCACAAAAATACCTCCTTTAGATTGTTATAAATAACTTATTTTCGGAAATAAGTTATCTCTTGCACTTAATGCCACTATCAAAGTAGCTTACTGTTTTACCGTAAACAGCTCTTACTGTGTAGGTGTAGGTTGTACCCTTTGAGGCTGTCTTATCAAGGAAGGATGTTGACTTTGTGCCATAGCAGGTGCCAACGTGCTTCCAGTTTGAGTTAGCTGTTTTTCTGTAAACGTAGTAGCCTGTTGTACCACTGATTGCGCTCCACTTAACAGTAATTCCACCGTTTCCGGTTGTGGCGCTTGTAAGCTTCGGGTTAGCAAGACGCTTTGTGTAAAGGAAATCCTCGTAGCCGCTGTATCTGCCGTCTACAACAGCTTTAACTGTGTATCTGTAATACTTACCACTATGGGTTTTAACAGCTTTATCTGTGTAGCTTGTGCCCTTAACTGTTGTGATATACTGCCAGCTGCCACCGGCACCACGTCTGTAAACTCTGTAGCCTGATGCACCACTAACAGCATTCCACTTGAAGTAAATACCGTTTGTTGCATTTGAAATACCTGTTAATTTAGGTGTTGCAACATATTTGAGGTACTTGCCGTTGTAGTCAAAGTCGCTGAATCCGTCGGCATTCATTGCCTGTGCTGAGTAGCGCCAATACTGTCTGTGGCCGGGTGTGGTGTCGATTACTGTTGTTTGGTCGGTAACACCAAGTAAGGTCCAATCACTTGTGTTTGCGCCTCTGCGCCATACTATGTAAACATCTGCATTGGCTACTGGATTCCAGGATACCTGAACGCCACCTGCAACATTTATAGCGCTTTTTACTGTTGGCTTTGCAGGTGTTCCTTCACCTGTAGCCTCTAAAATGACAACTGTGTTTTCAAGAGAATATTCATTGTTATTAAATTTAATTTTGTTGAAATCTTCAACTGTACCCTCATAGAACAAAAAAGCTAAAGCAGAGCAGTTTAAAAATGCATTATCAGAAATTGATTTAACAGTTTTAGGAATGAATATAGAACCCAGATTTGCTCTATTTGCGAATGCTGAATAGCTGATGTGTACAGTTCCTTGTTTTACTCGATACATTTCTCCGATTGTATCATCAGTTGCCATAAGGTGATTACCGATGTACAATGCACCGTTTTCCCAAAATGATTTATCGTTAACAATTTTTGTGTTTGTAAAAGCATTGCTTTCAATTTTTCTAACACTATCCGGAATATTGATTTTTTCTAACTTGGTACATCCATTAAACGCATGGTAGGATATACATTCAAGCTTGCCGTCAGGTATAATGACTTCCGTGAGCTCAGTGCAGCTGTCAAAAGTCTGGGATTCTATAACATTTACGTTTTTAGAAAGAACAACCTTCCTGAGTTTGTAGCAGAATTCAAAAGCATAAGGCGCTATATATGTAACACTGTCGGGAATAATGATTTCTTCAATTGAAGAGCTGGTGAATGATTCGTAGCCAATTTCGTTAATTGTGTCAGGTAAATTAACAACCTTTATGTTTAAGTTTGATGTAAAAGCATTGTCACCGATTTTGGTTACCGGTTTTCCCTCGTGTTCTGCCGGTATGGTCAATTCAGCACATGCTTCACCGTTGTAGCCCGAAACATAGTATTCCTTTCCATCCGGGGAAATGGTGTAGGTCAAAAAGCTTTCTGCATCATAGTCAGGACCTGTGGGAGTCTCTGGCTCAACTGCTGCACCTGCAGAAACAACAAGACCTGGCAATTGTATTGGTGCTGCCAAAAGCGCACCTGCCGCAAATACAACTGCTAAAAACAGACTTATAATTTTTTTCATAAAAAAACCTCCTTGTGTTTTGTTGTTTTTGCAATTTATTATTGCAATTCTACAATACCATTTACAAGGAGGTTTTTCAATACAAAATTAATAGAAAATTATTACAGTTTTGTAATAATTTGTATAATATTTATATATAATATATAAGCTTTTTATGATTATCTTCTTCGGTTTAGAGTCTTTATTGCCGAGACAATACCTACACCACTCAGCACTATGGAGAAGCCTGTAAGCATACCGGATATAAATTCCTTAATCGAAGAGCCACCTAAGGAGAGCGAAATACCCAAAAGTGCAATTGCAAGCACAATAAGCAAAAGAGAAAACACTATTTTGTTCTGATTATTTAAATCCTGTAGCCTTTTGAGTAAAAATAGTATTCGTTTATCGTCAGACGTTATTACCTTTGCGTCCTCGTCTGCACCTGCAATAAGCTGTGTGGGGGTTGTAGAAAGCTCTCGACACAGGCACTCTATTATGCTGTAGTCCGGCATAGAAACGCCTGTTTCCCACTTTGAAACCGTTTTGCTTGCTACACCAAGCCTTTCAGCTAATTGTGATTGTGTAAGATTTTTTTCTTTTCTCTTTTGGGCTATGTATTTACCTATTTCTTTTTGATTCATAGTATCGTTCCTTGTTTTGAATTTTTTAAATACCTCTTTGTGCCATATTACGCTTATGTTCTCCGATAGGTGTAAGATTATCGGTTACATTTCTTTCAAAGTCAGAGCAACCAATCAGTATTTCAATAAGCATATTTACGCTTGGACTTTTTGCGGCTCCGTAGCAAAATGTTGCAGTAGAATCTTGTGTATAGTCGGTGTGGGAGTATATTGTTACGTGGTAGCCGTAAGGCTGCCAATAGTCTTTTATTGAGCACACGTGACCTTTATCGGCACATAGTGGTATATCATAGATAGCCTTTTCCAGGTGAGTGTCAACCAATTTCGTTTGGTAATCGGTCAGCGTTGTTTTAGCTTGTTCGAAATACATGTTTTTTTCATAAAACTCTTTGTCAACAGATGGTAATACCCAATACGCATTTAAATTCAACTCATCAAAAGGCAAATCACGAAATTGACTTAACAGTATATTTTCAGGTGTCAGAACAAATATATACTCATCTAACCCATCGGTAATTTCTATTTTTATTGTGTACTCTGCATCCTCTATGACAAATTCGGGCTCTTGGGCAACCCACACTTGTGTTTGTGTTGAGTTTGTTTGCTGTGAGCAGGAGCTAAGTATAAGTATAGCAGAGAAAATAATGTATAGCAAATTTAATTTCTTTTTCATTTTTCTATATAATATTGAAATTCATTTTGTGCGCAGTAATGGTCGGTATTCTCATAAGCATATTTTTGAAAGCATTCTGCAATATCTTTATTGTAAAGTTTTGGGTCAAGAGGATGGCAATGTACGGTATTTGAAATTTTGCTTTGTTTCCATTTTATTATTCCGGTTCTGCCGTTTACAGGTTCATATATACCTTTCTCTTTATCAATGCATTTTAAAAACAGGGTGTAGTAAGCCTTGCTATCGGTAATATACTTGTTATCGGTCACTATTGTAATTTTATCACCAAGGAAATCATCGCAATTACAAAGAGGTATATAAACCTCCGTATGTACCTTGCTATTTTTTATATAAGGTTCTTTCCCTTTGTAACTGCACATAACATACCATCCGTTTTTCTCTTCGCACCGTAACGTTTCTCTTGTTACAGTAACAACGTAATCGGATTCAGAAACTAATTTTTCCCAAGTATATGTTTCATTACAAAAAATAAAAACAGATGTAGTTATAAACATTATGGCTATAAGTGCTACGAAAATAATCCGGACTGCTTTTTTTGATTTTACCATATTTTCACCTCGTTTTTATTGTAAAAAAACACAGGCAAAACAAAACCCCTCAAAAAGAGATTTTGAGGGGAGTGAAGTTGTTTTATTTCTTTTCTGCAATAAATGCTCTGAACAGAGGTAGGCAGGCATCAAAAAACGCCTTGTAGCTTTCGCAGTAATCTCTATCCTCTCGTGTTCTTTTGCAGCCACCACTACGGCAAAGGGCAAAATACTTGCACTTCTTACATTCTTCGCTGAAAGTTAGGCTTTCCTTAAGGAAATTTATAGCCTTTTCGCTGTGGGCAAGGGTATCGAAGTTTTCGTTTTCATTGTTGATATTACCAAGCAGCCACTCGTCTGTGCAGTAGAAGTCGCAAGGATATATGTTGCCGTTGCCCTCTGCAACAAACTGGTGTGAGCAATGTCCACACATACCACATTGCTCCGTAGGGTTTCCTAAATACAAGTGAACGAGGTTATCGAAGTACCTTATGCTTGTGTATTCATCTCTTACGTAGTCCTTCACGTATGCGTTAAAGCCGTGAATAAGGAAATTCTTGTATTGCTCAACCGTCATATACAAAGGACTTTCGCTTTTGTCACCAAAGGGACGTAGGCAGGGTATAAATTGCAGATATTTAAAGCCACGCTTCTTGAAATAACGAAGTATATCATCAATGTTTTCAGCACATCTGCCTGTCAAAACTGTAAGTATATTGAAGTCAACACCGTGCTTTGTGAAAATATTTGCAGCATTAATTATCTTGTAATAGGAATTCTGTCCCTTTTCGTCAATTCTGAAGGAGTTGTTGTTGAAATCACCGTCAAGGCTTAAGCCTATAAGGAAATTTCTCTGCTTAAAGAATTTTGCCCAGGTGTCATCAATGAGCGTACCGTTAGTTTGCAAGCCGTAGTAAATCTGGCTTTTCATAAGGTTTAGCTCATCTACTCTTCTGCAGAAATATCTGAAGAAATCAATTCCTCTTATGGTTGGCTCACCACCTTGAAATGCAAATGCAATACTGTCGCCATTTGCAAATTCAAGTGCCTTACGGATTAAATTATCTGCTGTTTCTTCACTCATAAGACCAAAGCTTTTTATATCTCGGTGGTCCGTAACGTCGTGGT
>JAZSJL010000404.1:0-1711 GCA_045534355.1 Acutalibacteraceae bacterium | reverse complement strand
CTTCTTTGAAGGCAAGGATCACCTTCGCCTTCCAAGCTTCCCACTTGTACCTCAGAACGATAAGAGTATTCTTTTTATCAATGCAGGTATGAAACCAATGAAAAAATATTTCACAGGTGAGGAAAAACCAGCAAGAAAGAGAGTTACAACTTGTCAGAAATGTATTCGTACACCTGATATTAAGCGTGTAGGCATCACAGCACGTCACGGCACATACTTTGAAATGCTTGGTAACTTCTCATTCGGTGATTACTTTAAGAAGGAAATCATCCCTTGGGCTTGGGAATTCTGCACACAGGTTATGGAAATGGACCCGGATAAAATCTATTGCAGTGTTTACCTTGAGGATGATGAGGCTTACGATATCTGGACCAAGGATGTTGGCGTTAAGCCTGACCATATGGTGCGCTTCGGCAAGGAGGATAACTTCTGGGAGCACGGTCAGGGACCTTGTGGCCCTTGCTCCGAGCTTGACTACGATCTCGGTGAAAAATACCGTTGTGGCAGCCCTGACTGTAAGGTTGGCTGCGAGTGTGACCGTTACGTAGAATTCTGGAACCTTGTTTTCACTCAGTTTGAAAACGATGGTAAAAATAACTACACACCTCTCTCAAATCCAAATATTGATACAGGTATGGGTCTTGAAAGACTTGCTTGTATTGCACAGGACGTTCACAATATTTTCGAGGTTGACACGGTGCAGAATATTATGAAGCACATTTCAGAGGTTGCCGGTGTTAAGTACCACGAAAGCGAAAAAACAGATATTTCCCTCCGTGTTATTACAGACCACATCCGTTCAACAACCTTTATGATTGGTGACGGCGTTATCCCTTCAAACGTTGGCAGAGGCTACGTGCTTCGTCGCCTTCTCAGAAGAGCTGCTCGCCACGGTAAGCTTTTGGGTATTACAAGACCATTCCTTGCAGAGGTTTGCGAAACGGTTATTAAAGAAAATGAGAATGCATACCCGGGTCTTAAAGACAAAAAGGATTACATTATCAACGTAATCTCAATGGAAGAAAACAGCTTCTATAAGACAATTGACAGTGGTCTTGAGCTTCTCAATGAAATGATGAAGAAGGCTGCAAACGGTGTGCTTTCAGGTGCAGATGCATTTAAGCTTCAGGATACCTTCGGCTTCCCTATTGACCTTACAAGAGAAATTGCAGAGGAAAACGGCTTAACCGTAAACAACGAGGAATTTGAACAGCTCCTTGCAGATGCAAAGGCAAAGGCAAAGGCTGCACGTAAGGTTGCAGGTGCAGAGGGCTGGAAGGGTGCAGACGTATCCTTTACTGAATGTGATTCTACAGTATTCACAGGCTATGCAGACACCTGTGGCGAAGCAAAGGTTGTTTCTATTGCTGCAAACGGTGAAAAGATAGATTTCATTGGTGTAGATACAGATGCAGTTATTGTTCTCGACAAATCCTGCTTCTATGCTGAAAGTGGCGGACAGGTTGGCGACACAGGTGTTATCACTCTCGGTGAAAATGTTTTCACAGTTACAAACACAACAAAAACTGCAGAGGGCGTTATTCTCCACCACGGCACACTCACAGAGGGCGACGTAATAAAGCTTGGCGATACAGTTAATTGCCGGATAGATGCTGCAAGACGTCAGGCAATTATGAGAAACCACACGGCAGCTCACCTTCTCCAGGCAGCACTTCGTGAGGCTCTCGGCACACACGTTGAGCAGGCAGGT
>JAZSJL010000291.1:0-3628 GCA_045534355.1 Acutalibacteraceae bacterium | reverse complement strand
ATAGATGTAGGTATGAACAGAAACGAAGAAGGGAAGCTTTGTGGTGACGTTTGTTATGATGAGGTTTCAAAAAAGGCTTCATATATTACACCCGTACCGGGTGGAGTAGGCCCTATGACTATAACAATGCTTTTGGAGAATACAGTCAGGGCTGCCGAAAATTACAAAGCATAATATAAAAACTCAATAGCATAATACACATAAACGATAGGTAAATTTTGTATACTTTAAAGGACTAAAACGCTCTCGGTTAAGTTGACAACCGAGAGCGTTTGTAATATAATAAATCTATCTGTAAAGTGGTTAATAATATCTTTTACGGGAAACACAATTTTTGGAAGGATGCGTTTTTATGACAGCATTTAAAAGACCGATTTGCGGCTTGTTGGCATTTGTTTTAACATTTGCACTTATTGTCGCAGCACCTATTTCTGTTTTTGCAGAAGATGGAGAAGTTACCTTCTCTGCACAGGAAATAGAGTTAAACAAAGAGCTTGATGAGGACAGTGGCCTTGAATATATCAAGGTCGAGGGCGACTCAGCAATTGAAATTGTTGGCTACAAGGGTAGTGACACAGAGGTAAAGGTACCGTCAAGAATCGGTAGCCTTAGTGTTATCTCAATCGGTGCAGGTGCCTTCGCAGGTAACGAAAAGCTTGTTAGTGTTAAGCTTCACAACGATATTACCGAATTAGGCGACGGTGCATTCAAGGGCTGTACAGCTTTAAAAGAAGTAGATAAAATCAAATCTCTTGAATCAATAGGTGTAGGCTGTTTTGAGGGCTGTACTGCTCTTGAAAGCTTTACTATACCGGATACAGTAACAGAGGTTCCTGAAAAGTGCTTCTTAGGCTGTACCTCATTAAAAGAGGTTGACGTTCATAAGAATATCAAAGGCGTAGCAAAGGATGCTTTCGGTGGCACAGCATGGGAAAATGCAATGCCTGATGGTCCTCTCAGTCTTGGCAGAATTCTCTATTCCTACAAGGGCGCAGTTAAGGATATTGTTATCCCTGAAGGCGTTTCCATTATTGAGGACTATGCATTTATCGGTTGCGACACAATAGAAACACTCACATTGGGCTACGATGTTGAGGAAATCGGTCTCTACGCATTCCAAAATTGTGTAAACCTTAAGTCAGTAGAAATAAACGATGCTCTCGGTGTTGTTGAAGCAGGTGCATTCAAGGGATGTATCTCTCTTGAAGCAATGGACTTTTCAGAGTCTACCCTTGCTGCAATTGGCTACGAGGCATTTAAGGATTGTGTAGCGCTTAAAGAGGTTAAGCTTTGCGAAACAATTTCCGATATTGGTGACTATGCTTTCTACGGCACCTCACTTAAGTCAATTTCCTTCGATAAGAATATGGCAGCAATCGGTGCAAACACATTCCTCAATATCAAAACCTTCGAGGGATTTGAGGTAACAGAGAAGAATAAGGAATTCTCTGCTATCGATGGTGTTCTTTATAATAAGAAAGCAACAAAGCTTGTATTCTTCCCACAGGCAAAGTTAACAGGTGAGAGCTTTGAGCTTCCTGAGTCAGTCAATGAAATTGGCGAAAAGGCTTTCTATGGTAGCACAGTAGCTGCTGTTACATTCTCAGAAAACAACAACCTTGAAAGAATTGGAGCTTCAGCCTTCGAAGGCGCACAGCTTACAGCTATCGACTTATCTGCAAGCCGTGTTTCAAAGCTTGAGCCTTCAACCTTCAAGAGCTCAAAGCTCAGCAAGATTTCACTTCCGGAAACTCTTACATATATCGGCGCAGAAAGCTTTAACGGATGTGCTTCACTTGCAGAAATCAAGCTTCCTGATTCCGTTAAAGAGGTTGCAAATGCAGCATTTAAGGGTGCAGGTCTTAAGAGTATTAACACAGGCGACGGTCTTGCAAAGCTTGCAACAGAAGCATTTGCAGACAACAAAAATCTTACAGACGTATACTTAGGCAAGAAGCTGGAAAAAATCGGTGATAATGCATTCGCAGGCTGTACAGCACTTGTTGCAGTAAACCTTCCTGCATACTTAAAGTATTTCGACGGCACAGCCTTCAACGGTTGTACAGCCCTTGCAAAGATTACACTCGATGCAAGCAACCCTAACTTTAAGGCAGTCGGTGAATCAATCTACACAGCAGATGGTAAGACACTTGTTGTTGTAGGTAACAAGAATCTTAAGGCTGTTACAGTTGCAAACGGTACAGAAACAATTGCAGCAAATGCTTTTGCAGTTGCTAAAAATGCCACATCTATCAGCTTCCCTGCAAGTCTTAAGGCTGTTGAGGGCAAGGCTCTCGATGCAACAGCTTGGTTTACAGCACAGGATGGTGTTGTTTATGCAGGTCCTGTTCTTTACAAGGTAAAGGGCGCAGTTGCAAACGTACAGATTAAGGATGGCACAAAGGCTATTGCTCCATATGCAGTAAGTAACATTGCAGTTAAGAGCGTTTCTATTCCAAGAACAGTAGAAATCATAGGTAATTACGCATTCAGTGGTTCAGGACTTACAGTTGTTACAATTCCTGATACTGTTAAGTATATCGGTGTAGGTGCTTTTGCAAACTCAAAGACACTTGCTACTGCAAACCTTTCTGCAGCACTTGCTGTTGATACAATTGAAGCAGCTACCTTCAAGGGTTGTGCAAAGCTTGCAAAGATTGTTATCCCTGCAGCAGTCAAGGTTATTTCAGCAGACGCTTTTGCCGGTTGTGAAAGCTTGAGCGAAATTGATTTGGGCTCTGTTGAAGAAATTGAACAGTATGCATTTGCAGGCTGTACAGCACTCAAGACTGTCACACTTCCTGCAACAGTAGCAACAGTAGACGCAGTTTCTTTCTACGGCTGTACTGCTCTTGAAGCATTCAGCGTTGCAGAGGGTAATGCAAAGTTCAGCGTAGCAGATGGCGTAGTTCTTGTTGCAAGCAATGAAGAAGAGCCTGCGTTTGATACAATTGCAATTTATCCTGCCGGTAAAGCAGGTGAGTACACAGTACCTGAATCAATCTACAATATTGCAGACAAGGCATTCTATAACTGCGATGCTCTTACAGGTATTACTTTCCATGCAAGCTTCGTAAACATCGGTGCAGAGAGCTTCTTCGATTGCGACAGCATCAGAGTAATCGAGTTGTTCGAGGAAGCAAGAGATATCGGTAGCTATAGCTTCGCATCCTGCGACAACCTTCGTCAGTTTATAGTTCACAGTAACCTTACAGACTATGAGGACAACGCTTTTGACGGTTGCTTCTACATCACCTTTGATACAGTTACAATCGTTGATGCAGGTGGTGGCTCAGTAGGTACATTTGCAATTATCGTTGTTGCAGTTGTTGTAGTTGGCGTTATTGCTTACGTAATCTACAACAAGAAGCAGAAAAAGATTCAGCAAGAGATTATTGAGAAAAACAGAATCAAGGAAGCTCTTGAGGCTGAAAAGGCAGAAGCTAAAGAATAATTAATACAAAATAAAACACCATCGAATCCAAGTGTGGATTCGATGGTGTTTTTTCGTTGTCGGAAAAATATTAATTAAACACCTGAGTATGCAGAGAAGCCACCGTCAACAGGAACAACAACACCTGTAACGAACCTTGAATATGTTTCATCTGCCAGGAAGAGGAGCGTACCT
>JAZSJL010000345.1:0-8574 GCA_045534355.1 Acutalibacteraceae bacterium | reverse complement strand
TTAATCGGAGAACGGTCCCCCTTCCTCCACGCCTTTGGCGTGCAAGAAGGTCAGGCTTCGCTGTTTTACGGCAGTTACTTAACTCCACCAAAGAACTCCTGTACTGCCTTAAAGTATTCATCCGGTGAGGTGTAGTATGCTCTGGCGTGCTCTGCACCCTCTATTGTGAGCATCTTTTTTTCGCTCCCACACGCATCATACAATTCATTCATCATATGGTAAGGCACGAAATCATCTGCTGAGCCGTGAATAAATAAAATTGGTACACTTGCCTTTTTTACGTACTCGGCAGGTGCTGCATCCTTGAATTTATACCCTGCAAAAATCCGACAAAACATATCAGAAATATGCATCATAGGAAATTCAGGCATATGAAAGCCCTTGCAAAGGTGGTAGGAAAACTCGTTCCAGGCAGAGGTATAAGCGCAATCTGCAACTATTGCCTTTACGCCTGCCTCCTTTGCCTTTGGGCTCATCATAAGCACAGTAGCACCACCCATTGAAACACCTAAAAGATAAATATCCAAATCGGGAAAATGCTCTTTAGCATATTCCACCCAAAGGTATGTATCAACGCTTTCGTGGGTGCCGTAGCCTAAAAATTTACCCTCACTTTCGCCACAGCCTCTGTGGTCGGGCATAATGAGCGTGTAGCCCTCGTCATAAAATCTTTTGCCTGAAAAAACAAACTCACCGAGACCGGAGCTTCTTGCTCCGTGGCAGGCAACAATAAGCTTACCATTACTTTTTTCAGGTACAAGCACGTGACAAACAAGCTTCGCACCGTCGGGAGCAGTTATCTCAACTTTTTTGTGTGGGAGCTTTGTAAAAACAGCGTATGCTCTGCAATAATCCTTTTCATAGTTGCTTATTTCAGGCTCACCCACAATTTTTTTCATTATAAAATCGGGCATTTTTATCTGCTTGCGCCACACAGTATTGTTAAAGGCAAAAAAGCAACCGAGAAACAGCAATATAACAAGTATTGCCAATATTATTAAAACGGGAATCATTCAACTATCACCTTAATCATAATTTGTTATGCTCTGCTGTCTTTTTTCAGAAAGCTCTGCATACATCCACTCACGCTTTTGGCGAGATATAGGCCAAAGGAATTTTGGCACAATTCTTAAAATGCCTGTTATAGTTGGTACGATTGTACAAAGAGCAAACTCCCAGAACTTTGTTCTGTCATTCTGTGTACCGATTTCGAGACCCTGCACGTAGCCGATTCTTTTCATAATAAGGCTTGTTACAGAGCCCAGCAAAGCACTCTGCACTTTTAAAATCAAGCCCTTTGCAACACCTGTGGTAGCCTCCATACGGTAGCCGTTTTTCCATTCGCAGTAGTCCATAGCCTCGTTCCAAAGGTCTGCGTTAATAACCTTTGAAATACCCCAGGACCACTTTACAAACCATTCCTTAAGACCAAAGGCTATGCACATAGGCACGGTTTTCATAAACATTGTTTTCTTTTTTGTCATACCGAAAAGGAACAGAGCAATGGAAATCACGCTGTTATACACGTCATTGAAAATCCAAAGGGATTTTGACGAAAAACGCTTTCTCAAGGGAGCTACAAAGGCGTAGCTTATGCTACCATTCATTGAGGAAGGTATGTTGAGAAGCGTAATAAGAGAGTAGCTACCTAAAACATCTATGAAATAGTTTGTTTCACTCTTGCTTATGGAGAAGTTACCTAAAAATTCAGATAAGCACATCAAAAGAACAGGGTAGTTGGAGAATATAGCCTTCATACCCTCTCGCACGTTTGGTTTTTCTATTGATTGAGGAACACGCTCCTTTGATTCCATAAAGAACCAGAAGGTGCAAATGGAAGAAATAAGGGCTGTTGAGCCACCCATTACCATAAACACGGAGCTGAGCTTCCAGTTAACAACCTTGTTATTTACAAGGTCAATAAGCACACCCATTATGTACCTTGGCAGGTCCTCACCCATATAGCCTGTGAGAAGCTCTGCAAGGGTAATAAGGCGTATTCGTTCATTGGGATTAGGTGTTATTGTGGACATATAGCCACTTTTTGCCACGTTTGTAAACGTACCGGCAGTTTCGTTAATTATTGCAAAAAAGTAGTAGTAAATAAGCTTTGGTAGATGTGTACCACCTGTTGTACCAAAGAAAAGCGGCAAAAGCCAGGTGAAAACGCCCATTATTGTCAACGGAATCTGCATACCTACAAGGTATGGTCTGAATTTACCAAGCCTTGTACGGGTACCGTCAACAATAACGGAAATGAAGGTATCGTTTACAATATCCCACGCTGCAGTAACGAGATTCATTACAGCACTAACAGTAAAGTCGATATTAACAACGTCCCAGATATAACGCTCCTGAAAACTGTTAATGTTAAAGGTGTTTGACCAGTCGTTGAAAAGGTAGGCAACAGTTTCTCGCACACCTACGTAGTTGTGACCCTCGTAGTACCTTACACCCTCTCTTTCAGGTGCTTCCTCTGCTACGGTGGTGCCATTTACTTTTTCATTATCACTCACGAAGGCACCCCCTTAAGACTCTACAGATTGTGCGTTTATGAAGCACTCATCTGTAAATATTTCTCCAAGATAACGAAGCTCTACGGTTATTACCACAGGCTCCTCCTTAAGTATTTGCACATAGCCCATTTCGTCTACTGTGGCAACGCTCTCATCCGAGGAAATAAACCTAACCTCATATTCACTTTCGTCCTCAATAACAGCGTTAACGGTAAGGCTTATTTCATCCCCTGCCTCTGCCCCGAAGCTATCCGAAACGAATGCTATACCTGCATACTTATATTCGTAAATTTCCGTGGCAGAAAATTCAAATTCCACGTTTCTTTTACCGAAAACAGACATATTGTTTAAAAACTCAAGGTCTGCATTAACATTAAAATTACGCCGGATTTCAATACTCATTATTTCATCGGTAAATCGATTGATTTTTGCCTTAATCACATACTCTAAAGGCCGGGTTTCCTTGAAGGTAATATTGCAATCAGCAGAAAGAGAAGCTTTCACCTGACTCTCAACCTCAAGAGCTTCATCAGCGTAAAATGCTGTTTTGCTTTTAACATCATTTACAGTCTTGCCGTCTACACTAAAGGTTAAAAAGTAGTAATCTGCATCAACTAAATTACCCTCATCATCTATAACAGGGTTGCCGTTTTCGTCCACCTGACCTTGAGAAAAGCTACAGGAAACAGCCTCCGTTTCTCTCAAATCAACAAGTGGCATTTTCTCGCTGACTGTACCGAAGGTACCTTTAAAATCTTCGCCATATATTGCGTCCACAGATGAAATAACCTTGTTTTTCAGGTACACAAAAAGCTTTGTGTCAGATGAATCGCCGTCAATTTTAACAGAACCATCATCTACCCCTACCTCTGTGCGAAAATCTGCTTTTACAAACTTATTTCCCACGCTGTTTTGTGTCAGCTTAAAAATATATGCTGTTAGTACGTCCTTGTCATTCTGCAGAAGCGTTTTGCTTTCCTCCACCTGATTTTCTACAGTATGTTTATCCTTTTCAACCTTTTCTACTGTAATTACAAGTGTTACCATACAAAGCACAAGAGCAAGGAAGCTACAAAGCCCGAATATAATAAACTGCTTTCTTTTGCCGTCTTTTTTATTCAAGAGCCTCACCGCCCTTCGCTTTTTCTACAAGAGCTCTGCTTTCTGCTTCACCTTCAAGGCGTTTTTGCCTTTCCTCTTCAGTTTCAAAAACGGGCAACGGTAAATCGTCAAGAGAAACCTCCCCTGCCTTTACCCTTTTATTGAGCTCAACTCTTTTTATATCAACCTCTTTAATTTGAGGCTGAATATTTTTCTTTACAACAAGGTGGTTAAGGATTGCTATAAGCACAAGCACACCGAAGCACACAAATGCTCCCCCACCTGCAGAGGCTGCTAAAAAGCCACCCTTACCTAATGCAAAAGGCATTGCAACAGAAAGCCCTGCACTAATAAGGCACAGGACTGCACCTGCAACAGACAAGCCTCGCATTATTTTTGCTGATTTTTGAATATTTATAAAGGACAGAAGCAAAGCTACAAACACACCAAGCCCTGAAAGGAAAATTAAAACAATAAGCCCTAAAAGAGCAAGGCTCATATAAGCTCCCTCAGGGGCATATGGAATAAGCTTCAGGGTTGCCTCAAGGGTGCCGTCTGCAAAGGCACTGTATATTCCCCAGGCACCAAAGCTGAAGCTTGCGTCAAAAAGCTGTGTCTTTGCCCATACCTTTGCAAAGGGTACAAAGATAGCGCCAATAGCCATAACCATTGCTACTATACGGAAAACCTGAATTTTCCCTTTAATGAAGGTTGTTTTAAGCTTTTCTACAAGAATACGGAAAGATGCATATTCAAGCTCACACTTTTTAGCATCTCTTGTGAGCAGGGTCTTTTGCTGTGCATAAAAAATATTAACACCACAGTGCTTACAGTTTGGTGCTAAATCGAATCTTTTTATTTCACTGCCACAAGCAGGACACTTCATAACTCTACCTCCCTTGATTTCACTATATCAGTATAATTTTACCATAATGAAGCTGCATTTACAATGTAACACTTATATAAAACGGAGAGTGTTTTTTTAGATATTTATTTTATTATTAAATGTTCACACTTGTAATTCTATAATATTAGTTATATAATGTATTAATAATGCGTAAATTTTGCCAAAAACGATATACGATTTTGTAAAGGAGCTGTCCACTTGAATATTACAATCAACGGAATAGCAACAAACTATATAACAGAGGGAAACGGTGAGCCCTTGCTCATACTCCCCGGCTGGGGTGCAACCTCTGCTGTTTACAACCTTATTGTAAAACAGCTTTCAGAGAAGTTCAGGGTAATTGTACTCGACTTACCCGGCTTTGGCATCACACCGGAACCAAGCGAGCCCTGGGGAATAGATGATTATGCCGACTTCGTTATTCAATTTGTAAAGGAAATGGGAATAGAAAATCTTGCTGTAGCAGGTCACTCCTACGGTGGCAGAATCATCATAAACCTTTGCAGCAGAGAGCTTCCATTTAAGATAAACAAGGTTATTCTCATAGACAGCGCAGGAATTAAAAATCCTTTGTCAAAAGAGAAACAGAAAAAACAGAATCAATATAAAAAGCTTAAAAAGCTTTTTGGTAAAAAGCCTTTTACAACACTTTTCCCCGGTATGGTGGAAAAGCTCCAAAAGAAATACGGCTCCTCTGACTATGCCAACGCTTCACCTGTTATGAGGCAGACTCTTGTGAAATCCGTATCACAGGATTACACAGATAAAATACCTAATATCACACAGGAAGCGCTCCTTATATGGGGTGAGCTTGATACGGCAACACCATTAAGTGATGCTTTAACAATGAATAAGCTTATTAAAAACTCAAAGCTTGAGGTTATCAAGGGAGCAGGTCATTTCCCGTTTATTGACGCCCCATTTGAATTCAGAAAAATTCTTAAAAACTATTTTGGTCTTTCACAATAAGAGGTGATTTGAAATGGTATTGAATATTTTATTTTTCGTTTTGGCTGCAGTTGTTTACGCATTAAGAATTAACCACTACACACATATGTTCCAGCTTAACTCCTACAAGCCTAATGTGCAGTTAAAGTGGTTAAAAGCTAATTTTTCTGCATTTATAAAAAGCTCGGTTACTTTGGTACTTCTGTTAATTTCAGGTATTGCTTTTACCTTACCTTTTGCAAAGAATTTTTCATTTGCAGGTGAAATTGCTGCAGTCATCCTTTTAGCAACAAGCGTATTTCTCAATCTCCCCAAAAAGGCAAAAAAGCCTCTCGTTTACACAAACAGAGTAAAAAGACTTTTAGTAACCTGTGCAATAGTTGCTGTGCTTGTAGGAATTCTTGCCGGTCAGTTCGATACAGGTATAAAGGCACTTATTGTTGCAGCATCACTCATTCTCGTACCCTTCATACTTCTTCTTTGCAACCTTATTAATAAGCCAATTGAGCTTTCAATCAACAAATACTACATCAACGATGCAAAGAGAATGTTAAAGGAGCACACAGCTCTTACAGTTATAGGTGTTACCGGAAGCTACGGTAAAACAAGCGTTAAGTACATTTTAGGCACTCTTTTAGAGGCAAAATTCAACGTGCTCATTACCCCGGAAAGCTTTAACACACCACTTGGTGTTACAAAAACAATCCGTTCATCACTCCGTGCAACCCACGATATTTTCGTTTGTGAAATGGGTGCTAAAAACGTGGGTGATATTAAAGAAATCTGCGAAATCGTTTACCCACAGCACGGAATTATAACCTCTGTAGGTCCACAGCATTTAGAATCCTTCAAATCTCTGGAAAACGTTCAGAAAACTAAATTCGAGCTTGCAGATGCACTCCCCTCTTACGGAAAGCTTTTCCTCAATGGCGAGGATGAAAATATAAAGTCATTTTCACACCCACACGGAGCTGTTACCTACGGTCTTAACCCCTCTTGTGATTACTATGCAGATGAAATCACAGTTACCTCTGCAGGCACAAGCTTTGTGGTTAAGCACAGTGATGAGGCAGTACCGTTTACAGTTTCGCTTATTGGTGCACACAATGTTATAAACCTTGTTGGTGCAATTGCAATCTGCTGTGAAATGGGCATTGACCTTAAAAAGCTCCCACCATACGCTCGTAAAATAAAGGCTGTTGAGCATAGACTCCAACTTACAAAGAGAGGAAAAACAACTGTTGTAGACGATGCCTACAACTCAAACCCATCCGGTGCAAAGGCTGCTCTTGATGCAATAAGCCTTTTCCAAGGCAAAAAGATTATTGTTACTCCGGGTATGATTGAGCTTGGCAGTGTGCAGTACGAAGAAAATCGCAAATTCGGTATGAATATTGCAAAGGTTTGCGACTTTGCCGTTTTAGTAGGACAAAAACAGGCAGAGCCTATTAAGCAAGGTCTTTTAGATGCGGGCTTTCCCGAGGAGTGTATCTATGTTGCTGACCGGTTGACAGATGGCGCAAACAAGGCTTTCAGCTTATTCCCTGACGAAGAAAAGGTTGTTCTTTTCGAAAACGACCTTCCCGATAACTATTAATGAGGAGAGTTACATCACAATGAAAGTACAGTTAATGGTAATTTTTGGTGGTAAAAGCGTTGAGCACGAAATATCAATTATTTCTGCTTTGCAGGCTATAAACCACGTAAACAAGGATATGTACGATGTTATCCCTGTTTATATCACAAAGGAGCAGGAAATGTATACAGGCAAGGATATTGCTTCAATCGAAGCATATCAGAATTTACCTGCACTCCTTAAAAATTCTTCAAGAGTTGTTTTTGCAAAGGAAAACGGCAGACTTTACTTAACAGACCACCCATCTGTGAGAAAATTCAAGAAAATGAAAAAGCCTATAGATATTGCATTCCCTATTGTGCACGGCTGCAACGTGGAGGATGGCACTCTCCAGGGCTTCTTAAAAACACTTGATATTCCGTTTATCGGCTGCGACGTTATATCCTCTGCAGTTGGTATGGATAAGCACGTTTGCAAAACTGTACTTAAGGACTATGGTATTCCTGTGCTTGATTGCCTGGTTTACACAAAGTATGACTACGAGCAGGACTCGGGCGCTGTAATGGCTAAAATCAAGGAAGCCTACAGCTACCCTGTTATTGTTAAGCCTGCCACCCTTGGCTCAAGCATAGGCATTGCAAAGGTTAACAATGACGAGGAATTAGAGGAAGCCTTAGATACAGCCTTCTCGTTTGCCGTAAAAATTCTTGTGGAGCCTGCAGTAACAGCTCTGCGTGAAATCAACTGCTCTGTTGTTGGTGATATTGAAGACGCAGAAGCCTCTGAATGTGAGGAGCCACTTAATGCAACAACTATCCTTAGCTACGAGGATAAATATATGGGAAACTCCTCAAAGAATTCAGATGCGCAGGGTATGGCAAGCCTTGCAAGACAAATACCTGCAAATATCACTCCTGAAATGCGCACATATATCAGAGACCTTGCTGTAAAGACCTTCAAGGCTTTGGGCTGTAACGGTGTTGTACGAATCGACTTTTTGTACGATACCGATGCAGATAAGATTTACGTAAACGAAATCAACACAATACCCGGCTCTCTTTCCTTCTACCTTTGGGAGCCAATGGGTATACCTTACGAAAAGCTTATAGACAGACTCGTTGAATTGAGCCTTAAGCGTGTACGTGACGAAAGAGGACTCCTCTCCTCCTTTGACACAAACGTGCTTTCACTTTGCTCCAGCGGTTCCCTGGGTGGCGCAAAGGGCTCAAAGGGTAAGCTTAAGGTATAAAACTTGATAAAAAAGAATCACGCCCTACTCTCAATGGAGCAGGGCGTGATTTATTATTCAATTGACCCAAAACAGCTTATGTATAGCAATCGTTATGATAAAATCACTATAAAAATAATTATATACGTGATGTAATTATCGTCAACACAGCATGGTTAGTGTCACCAATCATCACACCTTATTTTTTAGGTGCAGGACGGTGCTTTGCAGTATAGCTTTCCACATCTATTTTAATTATACTCACAACTGTTGTAAGCTTATCTTCAAAGGTAAAATC
>JAZSJL010000139.1:0-4359 GCA_045534355.1 Acutalibacteraceae bacterium | reverse complement strand
TGTATGAATGCAGCTTGGGGTGGAATATATGAGTCAAATCAGATTATGGTTTGCCTTTCGCACTCCCACAAAACAACAAAAAATATTAAAATAAGCAAAGCCTTTACAGTAAGCATTGCTGATGCAAGGCACGTTTTGGAGGCTGACTACGTTGGCGTGGTTTCCGGTAACAAGGAGCCTGACAAAATGGCAAAGGCAGGGCTTACAACTCAAAAATCCGAGTTCGTTAATGCTCCTATAATAAATGAATTTCCGATGACCATTGAGTGCGAGCTTTTAAAATTCAACGAGGATGGAATTTGCATAGGAAAAATTGTAAACATAAGTGCAGACGAGTCTGTTCTTGGTGAGGATGGTCTTGTTGATCCTGAAAAGCTTCAGGCAATAACCTTTGACCCTGTACACAACGCATACCTTAAATTAGGAGAAAAGGTTGGCAATGCTTTTTCAGACGGTAGAAAGCTGGTGTAACTATGGAATTAGAAAATTTTTTTAAAAGTGTGCTGGAGCAAGATAAGGCTCCTGTGGTTATTTGTGATTTGGAACACACGGTTGTGTATATGAATACAGCAGCTATTGAGCGCTACCACGTTGACTTAACAGGTAAAAGCATTAAGCAGTGTCACAGCAGTAAGGCTAACGAAATAATAGATAGGGTTGTAGCCTGGTTTGCACAGAGAAAAGAAAATAATATTGTGTATACATATAACAACGAAAAAGAAAACAAAGACGTATATATGGTTGCCTTGCGTGATGATAACGGAGAGCTTATCGGCTACTACGAAAAGCACGAATACAGAAGCAAGGAAACGGCACAGCTTTATAAAATGGATTGATTAATTAATTTGGAGTGTATTAATATGAAATTTTCAAGAATTTGTCCCAAGTGTCACAACTCTGATATAGTTCGTTTTGATGGATATTCAGGTGCATACGGTACAGGTAACAACGTTATGACCGGGCATACAATCTTTTCAGGAGTAAATGTAAACAGATACATATGCTGTTGCTGTGGATACACAGAGGAATGGATAGATGTTGAGGATTTGGGAAAAATCGTAACAAGTAAAAAAGCACAGAGATTTTAATGGTGCAATATAAATACAGGAGAAATAAATGAACATTACAGGTGCAATTTTCGACTTTGACGGCACCTTATTCGATTCCATGCACGTGTGGAAGGGGATAAGGTATAAGTTTTTTGATATTATCGGCATAGAGCTTACCGAGGAGGACAGAAAAGCCTTTGAGGGTCTTTATTTAAGTGAGTGTATCAGTCTTGCAAGAGAGCGTTTTGGTCTGAAGGAAACTCACAGCGAGCTTCTTGAAAAGGTTTTTGACTATATCAGGGGCAGGTATATGGTAGAAGCTGAGCCTAAAAATGATATAATAGAATTTCTGGAGAGGCTTAAAGCCAAAGGTGTAAAAATGGGTATTGCAACGGCAACAGGTGAGTCTGCGCTGATACCGTTACTTGAAAAATACGGAATGAGTGAGTATTTTACTTCAATTTATTCTACGTATACAGTAGGTGCCTCCAAAAGGGAGCCCAAGGTCTATGATACGGTGCTTGCAGAACTGGGCACAGAAAAGGAAACCACCTGGGTTTTTGAGGATGCTTTGTATGCTGCTACCACAGCCAAAGCAAACGGCTATAAGGTTGTGGGCATTTACGACGTGAGTGAGCCTAATCAGGCAGAGCTCGAGGGCCTTGTTGATTTTTATATACACAATTATGGAGAATTAGACGTATAAAAAAGGAAGGTGAACGGTAAGTTCATCTTCCTTTTCTCATATATTGATTTCGTATTTATCATCAATAAGTATATAGTTTACCCCGTACTTTTGTGCAAGGACTAAATATTCATTGTTTTCCTTTATAGCATAATTTGATACTAAAAGAAGTGAGAGCTTTTGTCAAATTATGCTATAAACGAAGCTAACAAATATTTACAAGGGATATTACTTAAAACTTATCTACATCTTCAACGTTAAGTGTAAAAACGATAGCGCCACCAACAGGTACCTCGTTTTCAAAATCATCCTCTCGAAGACCTGTGCCAAATCCGGAGGTTGTTGATGTGACGGTGGTTCTTTTGTGAGATTTATCTTTAATAATTTCCTTCGCTTTTTCTACAGTTTCATCTTCTGCACCAATAAGGAAGGTGGTGTTTCCTACCATAAGAAAGCCACCTGTTGTAGAAAGCTTTGTTACCGTAAAGCCCTCTCTTGTAAGTGTGGAGGATACCACGGCACTATCATCATTGTTTACTATAGCAATTAAAAGTTTCATTGTAAAATTCCTTTCAGATTTTAAAGTTTTGGAAGTATCATTTTTTTGCTTCTGCTGTCAAGGGCGTTTACGTCCGGTATTTCATAGCGATTATCGTTTGCATCCTTTATAAGCACCCTGCCATCATATAAGGGCTTTATAGCAGTAAGGTGGTTGCGTATTTCAAAGGTGCAAATGCCCTTGTCTGTTTCTGCCGTCCACATCCAGATTTTGAATTTTTCACTCATTTTTATAAATCTGGTGATTCGTGGAATCATATAATACTCCAATAAACAATTTTCAACTACAGCCTTGGATTCCGGCATAAGGTCGTCTATATTTCGTATTATTGCAATTTCTTCACCTTCGGAATCCATAAGAGCTATGTACTTATTAAGTCCTGTTATGGGGAACATTCTTCGTAGCTCTACCTCGGTGAATTTTTCTCCTGTAAAAAACTCTATGTCGACAAATATTTTGTCGTTTGGGGTTATCCGTATTTCAGGCCCTTCAATATATTTAGGCATTCAATTCACCTCACTCAAAATTTTCTTCAGCTTTTCGCTTCTGAAGCTGCTCGCCCATAGATTGGATTTCTACAAGCTTGTAGTACTTGCCCTTCATTTTGAGAAGCTCCTCAGGTGTGCCACACTCAATAATTTCGCCCTTATCAACAACTACAATTTTGTTGGCTTTGCGAAGAGTTGAAAGTCGGTGTGCTATCATAAGAGTTGTTCTTCCACTTATAAGTCTCTCTATAGCGCCTTGTATTAGGTGCTCTGTTTCAGAGTCAACTGCAGCAGTTGCTTCGTCAAATATAAGTATGCTTGGATTTTTCAGCACAGCCCTTGCAATTGAAACTCGCTGGCGCTCACCACCGGAAAGACCTACGCCTCGCTCACCGAGCATTGTATCATATGCATCAGGTAGCTTTGATATAAAGCCGTGAGCATTTGCAACCTCGGCAGCGTGAATAACCTGCTCCACATGAACGTGTCCACTACCGAAAGCAATGTTGTTGAATATAGTATCACGGAACATAAGTGGCTCCTGCTGAACGTAGCCTATGGAGTCACGATAATATTTCATATCAACGTTTTTAATGTTTACGCCGTCAATGAGTATTTCACCATCGTAATCGTCGTAGTATCTCATAAGCAGATTTATGAGTGTCGATTTACCTGAGCCTGTGGTGCCTACTATACCTACAATATCACCGGGCTCTATAGTAAGGTTTATGTTTGAAAGAACTTTTTTTGAACGGTCAAAGGCAAAATTAACGTTTCTGAATTCAATTTTACCCTGCATACGCTCTAATTTATTTCCTTCACCAAAGTTGTGCTCGGGCTCTGCATCCACAATATCAAGTATTTTTTCTGCAGAAGCAAGAGTGTTTTGGTATGAGTCACTCATATTAGCAAAAAAGTTCACGGGTGTGTAGAACATACTTGCATATGAAACGAAAGAAACAAGAAGACCTAAAGAAATTTCGCTACTTCCACTTATTACAAGCTGACCACCTAAAAACCAAACAACAATTGAGCCACAGGTTACAAGGAATGTTATAAGTGATGGGAAAACAGCAGCAGGTATAGCTACCTTTTTGTCTTCCTTGTACCATTCGTCGCAGTAGCGAGCAAATTTCTTTATAGTCTGAGCTTCGTTAGTAAAGGCCTTTATAACTCTTACGCCTGGTATGGAGTTTGCAAGCACTGTGGAAATTGATGCACTTCTTCTCCAAAGACGCATATATTTCGGTCCGATAATTTTACCGAAAAGTCTGCCTGCAAATACTACAATTGGCACGGGAATCAAAGAAAACAGCGCAAGCTTAGGGCTCATACTGAACATTATTATAACAAGACCAACAAGCGTAAAGGCTTGTACAACAGCCTCCTGCGTTATTTTCATAATGAAGGTCTGGATAACACCGGCATCGGAGTTAACTCTGTTTATTACAGAGCCTGTGGAAATCTTGTCATAAAAGCTTAAGGGAAGATATTGTGACTTTTCGTAAATATCTTTTTTTAAGTTGAGTGTAATTCTGTCACCGGCAAGTCTGAGATAATAGGACCTGAGACCATTCA
>JAZSJL010000046.1:0-6493 GCA_045534355.1 Acutalibacteraceae bacterium | reverse complement strand
GACTGTAGCCGAGGCGATTGATTTTTTCGACAGTATACCTAAAATCAAGCGAAAGATTCAAACTCTCTCCGGTGTAGGTCTCGCCTATATAAGAATAGGTCAGCCATCCACCACACTTTCCGGCGGTGAGGCTCAGCGAGTAAAACTGGCAACAGAACTTTCAAAACGAAGTACAGGAAATACCATTTATATCCTTGACGAACCTACAACAGGACTTCACACAGCAGACGTAAGCAAGCTTATTGAGGTGCTTACCCGTCTTGTGGAGGCAAATAACTCTGTAATAGTAATCGAGCACAATCTTGACGTAATAAAAACTGCCGACTACATTATTGACCTTGGCCCCGAGGGTGGCAGTGGTGGTGGCACCATTGTTGCACAGGGCACACCCGAGGAGGTAGCCAAGGTAAAGGCATCATATACAGGCAAGTATTTGAAGCCTTTGTTGTAAATAAAGTTTTAACTATTGTGAAAAATCTTGCTATAGACAGCAAAGTGTAGTATAATTTTTTATTGTTAAAATTTTCTAATAAATTCAGTTAGGAGAATTGTTATGAAATCATTTGAGAGTATTCCGAATTTTGAAATAAAAGTAAGAGAATACACGAACTATGCAATCAAAAGTATTAAAAACGTTTGCAAAAGCTTTGGTCCTCGTCCTGTAGGTAGCGACGCCGAAAAGCAGGCTCAGGAGTATATGCAGGCAGATTTAGAGAAATGGTGCGACTCCGTTAAGCGTGAGGAATTTAAGTGTAGCGACAAGGCGTTTATGGCTTGGGTGCCGATTGGTGCTATCCTTTTAATCCTTAACGTTCTTTTCTATACGTTGGGATTAAGCGTTATCGGTCTTGCTCTTTCAGCACTTGCACTTTTCTTTGTGCTTGGCGAGTTTATTTTCTATAAGCCTGTGCTTGATATTTTCTTTAAGAAGAAAACAAGTGGTAACGTTTACGGTGTAAGAAAAGCAAGTGGTGAAACAAAAAAGAGAATTATTGTTTCGGGTCACACCGATTCAGCCTTTGAGTGGACCTATACATATAAGGGTGGCAGACCGGCAGTTGCACTTATAATCGGTGTTGCTGTTGTAAGTATTCTTTTAGGTCTTGGCGCAAATATCTATGCAATGATTCACTTCGGTGGTGCATTCGGCTCTGTTGTTTGGGGCAACGAGGGTAACCTTGCTCTTAAGATAATTGCAGTTGTAATGTATTTGACTGTTCCTGTGCTTGGTGCAGCAATCGGCTTCTGCAACTACAAAAATCCTGTTATGGGCGCAAACGATGACCTTACAGGCTGTTTTGTAAGCTGTGCAGTTGCTAAATTCCTCAGCGACCACAATATCCGTTTTGAAAATACAGAGGTTGCTGTGCTTTGTGCCGGTGGTGAGGAAGCTGGACTTCGTGGCTCAAAGGCGTTTGCAAAGGCAAATAAGGATATGCTCAACGATGGCGTTGAAACTATTTTCGTAAGCTTCGATACAATCCGTGATATTGAGTTTATTAAGATATACGAAAAGGATATGACCGGTGTGGTTAAAAACGACCGTAGAGTTGCAGAGCTTCTTCAGGCTGCTGCAAAGAATGTTGGTGCAGACGTGCCTATCGGTGTTATCGAATTAGGTGCTACAGATGCTGCTGCAATGTCACAGGCAGGTGTGCCTGCATCTGCGCTCACAGCTATGGACCCGACACCTGCAAGATATTATCACACAAGACTTGATACAGCAGATAACCTTTCTGCTCCTGCTATTGATTTGGGTGTTAAGGTAGCGTTGGAAACAGTTTTTCTTTACGACGAAAAGGGGATATAATTTTTGTTAAACAGGAACCATAAAATTAAAGGTGGCGGCCTTTTGCTTAATGAGGATGGCTCACTCAAGGAGCCGGGCTGGGCAAACCGACTGGTTTTTGAGTATGACCCACAAATGGTTAAGGAACAAATGCGCCTAAAGGAATGGGATTATTACCATATAATTGACAGCGAAGGCAGATATGCAGTGTCTTTTACATTTGCAGATAACAGGTATATGGGACTTGTCAATTGTGCTGTATTTGATTTCGAAGAGGGTAAGAAGTACCCTTATATGGAGCTTAAGGTTTTTCCTATGGGTAAGCTTAACCTTCCGAGAACAAGTGAAAGGGGAAACATAGAGTACAGGTCAAAGTTCTGCGATTACCATATAGACCGTGACGAAAACGGCAGACACTTCTATTGCAAATACTATGCAAGAAAGCACAGACCTGAGCTCGAGGCTGATATTTATCTTCACCAGCCACCAATGGATACAATGGTAATTGCTACCCCTTGGGATGAAAAGAAATCAGCCTTCTACTATAATCAAAAGATTCCTTGTATGCCTGCCTCGGGCTACGTAAAGCTGAATGGCAAAACCTATACCTTTGATTCCTCAAGGGATTTTGGTATTCTGGATTGGGGTAGAGGTAGCTGGACCTATGATAATACCTGGTATTGGGGTATAGGCTCCGGCATAGTAAACGGGAAGCACTTTGGCTACAATATCGGCTACGGCTTCGGTAACACTAAAAATGCAAGTGAAAATATGATTTTCTACGATGGTAAATGTCATAAGCTTGACCTTGTTGATTTTGGTATTCCCACAAGAGACGTTATGAACAAGTGGTATATGACTTCAAACGATGGTCGCTGGAAAATGGAATTTACTCCATTCTACAACGATAAAACCGATTTGAAATTTCCGTTTGTTTCACAGGTGGCAGACAAGCTTTTCGGAAGGCTTAACGGCACAGTTGTGCTGGATAACGGAACAACTCTTAAAATCAAGAATTTAGTAGGCTTTCACGAAAAGGTACATAATCGTTGGTGAGCTTTGCAGCGATATAAATCCTTTGGATTTGCGATATATCTTAAGATGCGATATACCTACGGTGCGATATGTGCCTTACGGCACGAGAAATAAGGATTTATATCATATCGCATTTGCAAAGCAAATATATCGCAATCGAACAAGGTGAGATTATATCGCATTTTGTGTAAACGAAATATATCGCAAAAACCACACAATATGAAAAGACTACAGGCTGACCGAATAGGTTTCCTGTAGTCTTTGTTTTTGTTTTCCGTTTTTTTAGCACCATTTCGCACTTGACATTCAGAATTTCGAACTCATTCCGGTCTTGTATGCTTGAATTTCTTTTTCATTAAGGTGTAGTTGCTACTTCTCAATTCCTCAACAAGCTCCTGTGGAGTTGTTATTTTCTTCTCGAAGTATACCCCTCCGTGGCAAGCATCCTCCGGCTCGTGGAAATCGGAGCCTGATGTTACAATTGACTTGTGGTGGTATTTTGCCCACTCCTCAGCCATAGGGTTACAGGAGTAGTGGCGAGGGTTTCCGTTGAATATTTCATACCCGTCAAGAAGCTTCCAGTCTGTTACAAGGGAATCTCTCCTGAATGGGTGAGCCTGTATGAAAATAAGTCCATTTTCTTTAGCAAGTGCTGAAAACCTTTCGACACCCAATGCCATAAGGTCTCCGTTTGAGCGTAAAAATTCCTCTGTGATACCATAAACAAGGTAATCGTTAGGATTATCGTAAAAATGTATCTCCATTGCCATAATTACAATGAGCTTGTCACCTGCAGCTTCCTTTACAGCCTTGTAGCCTGTGAGAAAGTGGTCTATTTTTTTATCCCACTTTGCATCACCAAGACCTTTCCTTGTAAACGTGTCGGAATTCATATGATCTGTGAGCACAATGCCTGTGTACTCAGTGTCGGTGTAGAGTGAAACAAATTCCTTTGCACTTGTATGGGAGCAGGTGGATACCTCGCTGATGTGAGCGTGCATTTCGTATAAATAAGACATTTTGCATTATCTCTTTTCTTTTATTTATTGATTAACTAACATTATAAAACAAACTGATTTGTTTGTCTACAATACTATTGCGATTTTTGAACATAAATGATATACTTTTTAATGTAAAAATATGAATGAAGAATCATTCAGGAGGTAATATTATGAAAACTTTGAAGGCTGCTGTTATCGGTGTGGGTGGTATTTCCAATGAACACATTAACGGCTATATCAAAAATCCTAACGTAGAATTATATGCTTTTTGTGATATAAACGAGGCTCAGCTTAAAAAGATGGCAGAGAAGTATGGTGTACCTGCAGAGCGTTGCTTCCTCAATAAGGACGAAATGCTTGCAGCTTTGCCTGAAATTGATATTGTCAGCGTTTGTACCTGGAATGCTGCTCACGCAGAGTGCTCCATTGCAGCTCTTAATGCAGGTAAGGACGTTATTTGCGAAAAGCCAATGGCTATGAATACACAGGAGGCAGAGCAGATGCTTGCTGCTGCGAAGGCTAACGGCAAGCTTCTTCAAATTGGATTTGTAAGGCGCTATGGCAACGATGCAGACGTTATGCGTGATTTTATAGATTCCGGCAAGTTCGGTGAAATCTACTATGCAAAGGCTACATATCTTCGCAGAAACGGTAATCCCGGTGGTTGGTTTGGTGATAAGTCCCGTTCAGGTGGTGGTCCGCTTATTGACTTAGGTGTACACGTTATAGACCTTTCAAGGTACCTTTGTGGCAACCCAAAACCAATTTCCGTTTATGGTGCAACCTTCCAGAAGCTTTTTAATCGCCCTGATATCAAGGTGGGTAAGGGCTATCAATCAGTTTCAGCAGGTGCAGAGGATATTTGCGATGTAGAGGACCTTGCAACAGCACTTATCCGTTTCGATAATGGTCTTGTGCTCTCTGTGGAAGCAAGCTTCTCGCTCAATATTAAAAACGGCGAGGGCAATATTCAGTTCTTTGGTACAAAAGCAGGTGCAAAGCTTGACCCACAGGTTGAAATTTTCAGCCAGGAAAACGGCTACCTTGTAGACCTTAGTTTTAATAACGACACAAGCCTTTCCTTTGATGGCCTTTTCTGCAGAGAGATTAATCACTTTGTGGATTGTGTGCTTAACGGTACACCTTGTATAGCTCCTGCAGAGGACGGTGTTGAGATTATGAAAATTCTCGATGCTGTTTATGAATCTGCACGTACAGGCCACGAGGTAGTTATCGGCTAATGAAAAAAGCAAAGCTTACAGCCTTTTGCGGGATGATGGTAGCACTTTCCGTTGTGCTTATGGCATTTGTAACGGTGTTACCGGTTTTTATGTACGTACTTCCTGTCGTTACGGGTATAATCGTGCTTCTTGTGTCAGACGTAGGCAGCAAGAAGTGGGCTATGGGTGTGTTTTTTGCAACGTCTATACTTTCACTTGTTTTGCTTACGGATAAGGAATCTGTGCTTACGTACATACTCTTTTTCGGTTACTATCCTCTTATAAGGGGAAAATTATCGAAACTGCCTAAGCTTATATTTGTAGTTTTGAAGTTCCTTTTATTTAACTGTGCGGCCATCCTCACAGGGTTTGCAGGCGTTATCCTTTTTGGCGTACCGAAGGAGGAGTATGAGGAGTTCGGCAGACTTACTGTTCCACTTCTTTTAGGTCTTGCTAATGTGGTATTCTTGCTGTATGACAGGATTCTTGTCAAATACAAGATATTGTTTTCTGCAGTATCGTACAAGTTGAAAAAATTTTTAAAATGACGGATATTTTTATCCGTCATTTTTTATATATTTCGATGAATAAAATTAGTGAATATTTTAACAATATTCGTTGACAAAATGTGTCAATAATTTTATAATTATAGTGTATAATTTTGAGATTCGGAGGGATTCTTAATGCAGAAAAAAACAGTTGCGCTTACAGGCTCATCAGGTACCATGGGATTCCAGGGCTTTTTAGAGCTTTACGCAAAGAAAAATGAATTCAATATCGTTGTTCTCAACAGAGACAGCAAAAAGAACCGTGAAAAGTTCGCACAGTACGAGAATGACCCGTCAGTAAGACTTGTTTGGGGTGACCTTACAAACTACGAGGATGTTCTCGATATGGTTACAGGTGCAGACTACGTTCTTCACGTTGGTGGTATGGTTTCTCCTGCTGCTGACTACTATCCGGTAAAAACACAGAAAACAAACGTTACTGCTGCACAGAATATTGTAAAAGCCATCAAGGCACAGCCAAACCCGGATGCTGTTAAGGTTGTTTACATAGGCACAGTTGCCGAAACAGGTGACAGAAACGCTCCTATTCATTGGGGTAGAACAGGTGACCCACTTAAGGTTTCTGTTTATGACCACTACGCAATCAGTAAGATTAAGGCTGAGGCTGTTTTTGCAGAATCAGGTCTTAAGTATTGGGTATCTCTCCGTCAGTCAGGTATTCTTTATCCTGCAATTCTTAAAAATCTTGAGCCTATTATGTACCACGTTCCGATTAATGGTATGCTTGAGTGGGCTACAGTTGAGGATTCAGGTCGTCTGCTTGCAAACGTTTGTGGCGACGATATTCCTGAGGAATTCTGGAGACGCTTCTAGAACATCGGCACAGGTGAAGAATACAGAATCACCAACTATGAGTTTGAAGAGCTCCTTCTCGGCACA
>JAZSJL010000119.1:0-3714 GCA_045534355.1 Acutalibacteraceae bacterium | reverse complement strand
AGTAGTGTTTGTGCTTGTTGAACCGCTTGGAGTTGTGGATGTTGAACCACTTGGTGTTGTAGATGTTGAACCACTTGGAGTTGTGGATGTTGAGCCACTTGGAGTTGTGGATGTTGAGCCACTTGGTGTTGTGCTTGTTGTACCACCTGGAGTTGTAGCCTGTGTGCCACCCTGCTGTTCAACAACTGTTTCGCCGTCGCGAGCAAGTAAGATAACTGATGCTACTGCAACTGCGTTGCTTGTGATGATTGTGATGAAGAGTGCAATGCTAAGAATTATAGCAATTACCTTCATATCAGAGTTTTTCATTGGTAAAATACCCCTTTCACTACTCGCCCTGTCGGACGGCATAACTTTCTTTTTAGACAATCATAGATTACTCCAAAAGGCGTGAAATGTCAAGTTAAATTTTCCATAATTACACGCCTTTATTTTATTTTCGTCAAAAAGTCTAAAAATCAATCCATTTTTTGTGTATTCCATATATTCTCAGCATACTCGTTAATAGCTCGGTCAGCAGCAAATCTGCCTGAAAGAGCAATATTCATAAGTGACATCTGATTCCACTTTCTTTGGTCACGGAAGGTTTCTTGAATTCTTGCCTGTGCACGCTGGTAATCTGCAAAGTCTGCAAACACCATAAACGGATCGTGGTGCATAATTGTACGTGAAATATCGGAGAAGTCCTTACCATTGATTCCACCATTGGAAATAAAATCGAGCACCTTGCGGATTTCAGAATTATTGTTATAGTAATTAAGCGGATTGTAGCCACTGTTACGAAGAGCGTTGACCTCATGGGTATGCATACCGAAAAGGAACATATTATCATCGCCTACAGATTCGTGGATTTCTACGTTGGCACCGTCGAGAGTACCGATTGTGATAGCACCATTCATCATAAGCTTCATATTACCTGTACCACTTGCTTCCTTACCTGCAAGAGAAATCTGCTCCGAAACGTCTGCAGCAGGCATAAGGCGTTCTGCATTTGTTACGTTGTAGTCCTCAACGTATATAACCTTAAGCTTATCCTTAACGTCAGGGTCGTTGTTAATCATATCAGCAAGCTCAAGAATCATACTGATAATACGCTGTGCCACATAGTAGCCGGGAGCAGCCTTTGCACCAAAGATATAGGTCTTTGGGACGTAATCCATATTTGGATTTTCCTTGAGTGCAAGGTACTCTGATACAATATTAAATGCATTAAGGTGCTGACGCTTGTACTCGTGAAGACGCTTAACCTGAACATCGAAAACAGAATCAACGTTAAGCTGTACGCCTGTCTGCTTGAATATACGCTTTGCAAACTCCTCTTTATTAGCACGCTTGATTTCTGCTAATTTTTCGAGAACAGCATCATCCTCTACGAAGGCTGTGAGCCTTGAAAGATTCTCCGCATCGTATACAAACTTGTCATCACCAAGGAGCTCTGTAATGTATTTTGTAAGACGAGGGTTTGCCTGGCAGAGCCAACGTCTGTGAGCAATACCGTTTGTAACGTTTGTAAACTTACCGGGTGTAAGCTTGTAGAAATCGTTAAAAAGTGTATCCTTAAGAATCTGGCTGTGAAGCCCTGAAACACCGTTTACACTATGGCAGGCAGCAACACAAAGGTTCGCCATACGCACTGCACCGTTTGAAACAATTGCTGTTCTTTCAACATAGTCTGCATCGTGAGTATTCTCCCACACATATGCACGGAAACGGTTATCAATCTCCTTTATAATATCGTATATACGGGGAATAAGGCGTTTAACAAGCTCCTCACTCCAGCACTCAAGAGCCTCGCTCATAACGGTGTGGTTTGTGTAAGCCATAGTATTTGTTACTATGCGCCAAGCATCATCCCAGCCATAGCCGCATTCATCGAGAAGAATTCGCATAAGCTCGGGAATTGCCATTGTAGGATGTGTATCATTAATATGGATAGCTGCTCTATCGGGAAGTGTATCTATTGATCCGTGCTCACGAAGGTGATGGCGAACAATATCCTGGATAGAAGCAGATACTAAGAAATACTGCTGACGAAGACGGAGTGATTTGCCTTCGGGATGGTTATCCATAGGATATAAAACCTTGGAAATAACCTCTGCCATTGCCTGGCGCTCCATAGAGCGCATAAAGTCACCCTGATTAAAGGACTTCATATCAAACTCAGGCGCCTTTGCACTCCAGAGACGAAGAACGCTTATACCCTTACCATCCTTACCTGCAACAAACATATCGTATGGCACAGCCTGAATAACATTGCCATCCTTAACCTCTACGTGATGATAGTGGTTGTCCCAATACTCCTCTACTCTACCCTCAAAGCAAACGTTTACGGAGCTGCTCTCTCTCGGAACAAGCCAAACCTCTCCACCCGGAAGCCAGTTATCAGGAAGCTCTGTTTGCCTGCCATCAATAAGCTTTTGACGGAATATGCCGTACTCATAGAGAATGGAGTAGCCACGAGCAGGATAACCCTGCGTTGCAAGACCATCGAGGTAGCAAGCAGCAAGTCTGCCAAGACCACCGTTGCCAAGACCTGCATCAGGCTCGCAGTCATAGAGTCTGTCGAGACTGATACCAAAATCCTTAAGCACACTTTCAAAGGTTTTGGTAAGATTAAGGTTAAAAAGTGAATTCTTCAAGGAGCGACCCATAAGGAATTCCATAGAAAGGTAGAACACACGCTTTTTGCCTTCTTCATCTGCTTTTTTACCGAGCTCTGCCCTTCCCTGTGCCATCATATCACGAACAATCATTACAACTGCCTTGTAGTATTGCTCGTAGGTTGCATTTTTTGTTGAAATGCCGAAAAAGTGTAAAAGCTTATTCTCAAGCATTTCCTTCGCTTGTTTCTTTGTAAGCTTATAATTCATACAAATCCCCCAAAAATTTTTGTGAAAATAAGGTTTTTAACCCTTGTGTTTATACATTTTACACTAAAATCACACCAAAATCAACTGTAACAAAAAAATAGTTGACTAATTTTACACATAATTTATATGTAAATATTAACAAAAAAGCACCACATACTTATTATATGCGATGCTTTACAGGATAATATACATTATTTGTATTTCTGCGCAAGGAAGAAGCACACCCAGAGAGCAACTACAAATGCACTCTCTGCAGGGATAGCAAGCTTTGTGTAAGGACACTTCCAGCCTTTATCCACAAAAAGGAATATCGTTCTTGTAGCAAGGACTGTTGTTGCAAAGAATATACCACCGATAAGTGAATAGTATGCTGTGCCCGTAGCAAAGGCAAGGTAAAGCAAAAAGCCACCCAGCGCACCCGAAATACCACCATAGTAAACACGGATTTCGGTTTTACCTGCATTATCTACAGGCTTGACAGAAAAGCTCTCTGCATTTTTGATAGGTGAAGATATAAACACAACAGCCATACCAATAAAATAAAGAACAAGACAAATTGTAGCAAACGCTGCCGGAGGGTTGACTGACCATATCTCTTTAATAATTTCCATAAAAGCACCACCTTTGGGCGTAATTGTAACATATAAAACCTGAAAATACAACGCACAATAAAATTTAAAAACAAAAAAACAAAAAAGATGTTGACAATTTGCAAATGATGTGATAATATATCAAGGCTATCAAATGCAGAGATACCGAAGTGGTTATAACGGAACGGTCTTGAAAACCGTCGTACGGCAACGTACCGTGGGTTCGAATCCCACTCTCTGCGCCACACAAAATG
>JAZSJL010000148.1:0-1909 GCA_045534355.1 Acutalibacteraceae bacterium | reverse complement strand
CGTTAGTTTATAAAAAGAGTAATGAGCTTTTTGCTCTCAACTTCGCCAAAAACGGCAACGACAGAAAGCTGATTCTTTGCGAAGGCTATATGGACGTTATTGCACTACACAGTGCAGGGTTTGAAAATGCCGTTGCAGGCTTAGGCACAGCTCTTACACCCGAGCAGGTAAGCCTTATTTCAAGGTATGCTGATGAGGTAGCTCTTTGCTACGACTCCGACGAAGCCGGTCAAAAGGCTGTCAGAGCAGCATTGACACTCTTTTCTAAAACAGGCGTCAGAACAAAGGTTATCAGGCTTGAGGGTGGCAAGGACCCTGACGAAATAATCAGGGTGCACGGCAAAGAAATGTTTGCAAAGCTTCTGAACGGAGCAGATAACGATATTGAATACCGTCTTTCACAGCTTCGTTCAAAGTATATTGTAGAAACTGCAGACGGCAAGGTGAATTTCCTTCGTGAGGCAGCCATTCTGCTTGCAAGGTGCGACCCGTTGGAGCGAGATATTTATGCTTTGAAATTAGCTGACGAGCTTAGTGTCAGCAAGGATGCAATCTTGAATCAGATTGCCCAGGTTGTGAAAAAAGACCGGCGCAGCAGGAGCAGAACTCAGTTGAGTGATGCTCAACGCCAAGCACAGAATCTTGAAAAGGCTGCTGATCCCGAAAGATTAAAGAATATGAGGGTTGCTAAGGCAGAGGATACAGTTCTTATTACCTTGCTTAATAACCCTGCGTTTTACAAAAATATTAAGGACAGGCTAAGTGAGGATTTGTTCTTTACACCTGTTAATAAAAGGATATTTTCTGTTATTCGTAGCAGATTAGAGAATGGCGAAAGTATTGATATATCTCATATATCACAATACTTAACCAATGAAGAGGTTGGAGCAGTTGCAAAGCTTCTTGCTAATACTGCAATGGTATCCAACACAGTCAAAGAGTGTGAGGACTGTTTAGTTGTTCTTGAGGAAGAACGAAAAAGAAGAACTACAGACCCTTCTCAGATGGATGATGATAGCTTCCTTGCTTTCTTCAGCTCTTTGAATAATAAAGATGGGCAAAATTAACATTATATAAATTGTGTGAACAGAAAGGTGCGATTTAAATGGAAGGTTGGGAGAAGAAACCACAAATCAAGGCTCTTATTGATAAGGGTAAGGTAAGTGGTAAGCTTGCAACACACGAAATCGACAATGTTATTCTTGAAATCGAGGGCTTCGACGTTGATGATATTGAAAAGCTCTATGAACTCATTGAGAGCAATAACATTGAACTTATTGACGAGGTAAGCGATGAAATGCTTGATGCACTTTCATTCGATATTGAGTCAACAAAGGCAACGGGCGACGAGGACGGCTCAGGCGATGTTAAAAACATTGCTATCGATGACCCTGTTAAGGTTTATCTTAAGGAAATCGGTAGAGTTCCTCTTCTCACATCTGAGGAGGAAATCGAGCTTGCTATCCGTATTTCAGAGGATGACCCTGAAGCAAAGCGTCGTCTTTCAGAAGCAAACCTTCGTCTTGTTGTAAGTATTGCAAAGAGGTATGTAGGTAGAGGTATGCAGTTCCTCGACCTTATTCAGGAGGGTAATCTTGGTCTTATCAAGGCAGTTGATAAGTTCGACTACACAAAGGGCTTTAAGTTCTCCACGTATGCTACATGGTGGATTCGTCAGGCAATTACACGTGCTATTGCCGACCAGGCAAGAACAATCAGAATCCCTGTTCATATGGTAGAAACAATCAACAAGGTTAAAAAGACAAACAGTCAGCTTCTCCACAAGAATGGCAGAGACCCGACGGCGGAGGAGATTGCTGAGGTTTTGGAGATGCCTGTTGAAAAGGTGCGTGAGATTCTGCGTGTGGCACAGGAGCCTGTTTCTCTTGAGACTCCGATAGGCGAGGAA
>JAZSJL010000194.1:0-5168 GCA_045534355.1 Acutalibacteraceae bacterium | reverse complement strand
AAATGATTCTTTGGTATCTTTCATATTTGCGCAAGCCTCACATATCAGAAGTGCTTATTTTAGTCCCTATATTTGTAATGCCGGACAGTTAGTCAAATTAATATTTATCGAACAAATTATACCACAGAAATATGAATTTTTCAACCGAACGCAAAAAAACGCCCCCGACAACCGTTCTGGCTGCCGAGGGTGTTTGTGTTACATGTATTTTTGATGGAACAAATCAAGGCGAAGCCTTGTATATCATCCGCAACTTATTGCGGTATATCATCAACACGCAGTGTTGCATCTCATCAAGCCGCAGTTAATACAGCCTTCGGCTGATGATATGCGCCTTCGGCGATGATATACACGCTGATGCGTGATGATATGCCAAGCCTGCGGCTTGGATAAAAAAAGAAGTAACTTTTGGTAGACAAAAGTTACTTCTTTTTTGGCCCGCCCGAAGGGATTTGAACCCCCGTTCTTCAGAATCGGAATCTGCTGCGTTATCCAACTGCGCCACGGACGGATTTTACAACGGATATTATAATATTTTATGTATTTTTTTGCAAGGTCTCACCAAAAGAAACACGAATTTTTTGTAGTAAACTCATATTCCTTGAATTTTTGCATATAAATTCAATAAAAATGCACAAAATGTACAATAAAATTCTTTACAAATGGATTTTTTTGTATTATTATGAACCTATTAGGTGCATTGCACCAATAGAAAGTGGTGAATTTTATGGAAAAACTTGAAAAAAGATATGGTTTACCGACTGCCATATGTATGGTTGTTGGTACTGTTATCGGCTCCGGTGTTTTCTTCAAGGCGCAAAACGTTTTGGTTGCAACCGGTGGTGATATGCCTCTCGGTATTCTTGCTTGGGTTATCACAGGCGTGCTTATGATTCTCTGCTCATTGCAGTTTGCTTCAATGGCACAGAAATACCAGAAGGTTAGTGGTGTTGTTGACTATGCCGAGGTTACCTGTGGTAAGGGCTACGCTTATTACCTTGCTTGGTTTATGGTTAACGTTTATTATCCGGGTATGACATCTGTTCTTGCTTGGGTTTCTGCTCGCTATTTCGGCGTTCTCTTCGGCTGGGATTTAGCCGGTCCTGAGGTGCTCTGTCTTGCAGGCTTTGCTCTTGTTGGCTCATACACACTCAATGCCTTCTCTCCAAAGCTCGCCGGTAAGTTCCAGATCAGCGCAACAGTTATTAAGCTTGTTCCTATTGTATTAATGGCAATTGTAGGTACAATCGCAGGTCTTAAGTCAGGCGTTCTTACAGAGAACTTTACAACTGTTGTTTCTGAAGCAGTTGGTGGCAAGAGTGGTGGCCTTTTTGCAGCTGTTGTTGCTACAGTTTTCGCATACGAGGGCTGGATTGTTGCTACATCAATCAATGCAGAGCTTAAAAATCCAAAGAAAACTCTTCCTATTGCTTTGATTATCGGTTCAATCATCGTTGTTGTTGCTTATGTTCTTTACTACATCGGTGTTGCTGGTGGTGCATCAAACGCTGTTCTTATGGAAGAGGGCGCTACAACAGCATTTACCAACATCTTCGGCAAGGTTGGTGGCACGTTCCTTAACATCTGTATAGTTGTTTCCTGCCTTGGTACACTCAATGGTCTTATGGTTGGTGCAACACGTGGTATGTATGCTATTGCTTCCCGTGGTGAAGGACCGAGACCTGAAATGTTCAACGAAATCGACAAGTCAACCAATATGGTTACAAACTCTTCAATCTGGGGCTTGTTTGTATGTGCAGCATGGCTTGTGTATTTCTATGGAGCAAACCTTACAAGTGGTTGGTTCGGTTACTTCAACTTTGACTCATCAGAGCTTCCGATCGTTACTATCTACGGTATGTATATTCCAATTTTCATTATTTGGATGGTTAAAGAAAAGGAGCTTGGCTTTGTAAAGCGCTTCCTGCTTCCGATTCTTTCTCTTGCAGCTTGTGGCTTTATGGTGTTTGCAGCTGTTTATGCACACGGTATTACACCATACCTCAATGCAAAGGCAAATGGTGAGTTCTCATTCCCTGTGCTCTTCTATCTCATCCTCTTCGCAATTATTATGGTTGCAGGTGCAGTTGTAAGAAAGAGTAAAAAGAAATAATCTGTTGATACATAAAAAAACTTCCTGAATTTCAATTCAGGAAGTTTTTTTGTGCTGATTATTTAAACAAGTAAACTCTTGTTTCGTATGGCTTTGTTGTAAAGCCGTTGCCGTTGAGTGCAGTATCATTGTAGTTTGTAAGAACAAGCTCACCCTTTGAAAGGTCAATTCCTGCAGGTGCCTTGAAATCTACTGCGTCCTCTGTAAATGAGGAAACAACAAGAAGCTTAACTCCGTCAAGATTCCGTTCATATACATAAAGCTTTTTGCTGTTTTTGTAGTGTTCCTTGTAATCACCGTAAATAGCAACCTCATTTTCCTTACGGAATTTGAGAAGCTTACGGTAGTAGTTGAGTATGGAATTTTCGTCACCCTCTGCTGTGGCAACGTTGATTTCCTTGTAGTTAGGGTTAAGGTTGAACCAAGGCTCTGTTGTTGAGAAGCCTGCATATGGGCCGTCGTTCCATTGAACAGGTGTTCTTGAGTTTTCACGTGAGCCTGCATTAGCCATCTTAACGAACTTATCGCCCTTGATGCCTAACTTTTCAAACATAATCTGATTATTGAAGGTAATCATATCCTTAAATTCATCTATAGAGTGGAGCTCGATGTTTGTCATGCCGATTTCCTGGCCCTGGTAAATGAATACTGTACCTCTCTGCAGGTAGCACATTGTTGCAAGCATCTTTGCACTTTCAACCCTGTATTTAAGGCTACCATATCGGTCTACAATACGAGGGTGGTCGTGGTTTTCAAGGTAAAGTGTGTGCCATGCCTTGCCGTTCATAGCATCGTACCATTTCTGGTAGCACTTTTTCATTTTCTTAAGGTTGAATGGAGTTTTAATCCAGTCTGTCATAAAGCAGTCTGCTTCAAGGTGGTCGAAGCTGAACATTGTTTTAAGAACCTGACCTTCGCCCTCTGTAACGAGTGTGAGTGCTTTGTTTGTCTTAAGCAACGGTCCTTCACCAACAGTGAAGCAATCGTACTTTGAAAGCACGTCGTCGTGGAATTCCTTAAGGTATTCGTAGAGGTGTGGTCCGAAGTTGTAGTGCTCCATACCAGATGCAACAGGGATGGGGAAGCCGTTTGGAAGTCCTTCCTTCTTGGAGATATATGTAATAACGTCCTCACGGAAGCCGTCAACACCCATATCAAGCCAGAATTTCATTATATCCTTAACTTCCTGGCGTACCTTTGGGTTATCCATATTAAGGTCAGGCTGACCCTTTGTAAATACGTGAAGGTAATATTCGTCAACAGCTTCTACGTATTCCCAGGCACCACCCTCAAAGGTTGAGAGCCAGTTGTTAGGTGGCTTTTTGCCGTTCTTGCCTTTGCCCTTGCGCCAGATATAGTAGTCGTGGTATGGATTGTCAACACTCTTGCAAGCCTCTTTGAACCAATGGTGTTCTGTAGACGTGTGGTTTACAACAAGGTCCATAATAACTCTGATACCACGCTTGTGACACTCCTCGAGAACCTCCTTGAATTCATCAAGTGTTCCGTATTCGGGGTTAATATCTCTGTAGTCGGCAATGTCGTAGCCGTAGTCTGCGTTTGGTGAACAAAAGAGAGGAGAGAACCAGATAGCATCTGCACCAAGGCTCTTTATGTAGTCGAGCTTTGAGAGAATACCCTTAAGGTCACCAATACCGTCACCGTTGCCATCACAGAAGGAACGTGGCCAGATTTGGTAAACGACCATTTCCTTGTACCAAGATTTTGTCATAGAAAAACCTCACTTCTCTATATTAATATACAACTTAATTATATCACAGCGAAGGTTAAAATACAACATTAATCGAAAATTAAAAGAAATTTTACGAAATAGTCAAAATTTGCTATGTACTTTTTTGGTTTTATATTGTATAATACTTTGGAATAATCACATTGTGTGAGGTATATTGATGGATAAAAAGAATAAAATTATCATAATCATCGGCATTTGCATTATCATTGCGGCCACAGTTTTGATTATTGCACTTGTAGATGGCGCAACTGAAGATGAAAAGCCGGAGCAATCCGGTATATATACACTTCAGCCCACAACATCACCAACTGTTCCCTTGGCAACAGATTCTTGGATAGATGTTAACTTAATTGCAAGTGACCTTGCTGCAACTTCAGATCCAAGCACAACAGTACCATCAAGTGGAGTTATAACCACAATGGGTGGTATTCAGGGCTATTTCTTTGATGCAAACGGTAACCTTGTAGATGCACAGGGCAACATTATAATCCCTGCAAATCAGCTGTCAGGCAACAACTCTCAGGGGAATAACAATCAGCAGGGGAACAACGGTCAGGGCAATAACCCACCCGAGCCTACTATTGATAATACAGAGGCATTAGATAAGCCTGTAAACGATGGTGGAGAGCTCAGTGAGTTTGAAATTGACGAAAACGGTATTATCACACAATATCTTGGTGATAAAAAGGACATTATCATTCCTACCGAAATACAGGGTAACATTGTGAGAGGTATTGGAGATTCCTGCTTTGCAAACGACATAAGCATCACGTCTATTTACATCCCTGAAACGGTAACAAGCATTGGTGTAAAGGCGTTTGAAAACTGCACACATCTTGGTACAGTTTCCTTTATGAGCAACGGCACAAAGATCAACGTGGGCACAAGTGCATTCCAGAATTGTGTTGCCCTTGAGCAGATTAATTTACCTGTTGTTGCGTACCTTGGCAGGTCTGCCTTCAATAACTGTACGTCTCTCAAAACAGTACGTATGGCAGAGGGCTCAAAGAAGATTGATGCATATGCATTCACGAATTGTACGTCACTTGAAACAATTGTAATACCTGAGTCTGTTGACGAAATCGGTATGCTTATTTTCGAGGGTGCAAATCACCCCGAGCTTACAGTTGTTACGCCAAGCGACTCTGTGGCTTACGAGTACGCTAAAAACGAGGGTAAGAAAACAACTACCCACGAATAAATTAATAAGTGAGCTTAACACCCGGTATCGTAAAAAGGTATCGGGTGTTTTTTTAACCATTGTCCATAACCCGAATATAATATACAGACGGACAAGAAATT
>JAZSJL010000369.1:0-3872 GCA_045534355.1 Acutalibacteraceae bacterium | reverse complement strand
GCATCTGAGCCCAGTCCTGAGCCTCTGTGCCACCTGCACCGGCGTGGAATGTGAGAATAGCATTATTAGCGTCGTACTCACCTGTAAGGAGAGTAGAGAGAGTCATTGCATCAAGCTGTGAAATAAACGCATCTACACTATCACGGCACTCCTGGAAAAGACTTTCATCCTCTTCCTCGTTAGCAAGGTCAATAAGAGTGAGTGTATCCTCATACATACCCTTAAGCTCCTCGTATGCCTTGATTTTATTTTTGAGTGTTGCCATGTGCTGTGTAATCTTTTGTGAGCGCTGAATATCGTCCCAGAAGCCATCCTGTGCGCTCTCTTCCTCGAGCTGAGCAACCTCTTCCATCATCTTTTTAAGACCGAGAGCCTCTGCAAGGTCAACAAGCTTATCCTCGTAACCAATAAGCTCAAGGCGTAATTCTTCAAATTGAAGCATAATCATATTCCTTTCAGTTAATAAATCTGTTAAATACATATTTTTACAAATAATTATTATACCTTAATATATTAAATATGTAAAGGAGAAATTAAACTAAAATTTAAAAACGCCAAAGCTCGGAAAAACACAACAAGAGATTCTACAAGCCTACCTTTTTCGAGATTTGGATGAAGAACGACGGCTTGACTTCGAAGCTGTATGCAGATACTGCAAGAAGGCAAGACAAAGTTATTCGCCAAAGCTCGGAAAAGGAAACAGCAGAAGGGCACCACCTTTCGGCGATGCCCTTCCGCTGTGGATGTGGGGTGTGAAAGAGAAAGATATGGCTTTGAGTGGTTTCCCACTCTATATAAACTCCTTTCGGAGATTATACCGAATTTATACTGATTTTATACACACGAATCAGCTTTCGTGGTAATTCATATTGCCTGAGCTGTAACCTTTATTGCAGCTTCTTCCGGCTTGGAAATTCGTATAACGTATTCAAAATATTCATCTGTTTCGCTTTTGGCTGTATCTGCCTCAAGACCTGCTTTGCGAATAACGTCTACAGCGTGATTTAAGGTGTTGAGAAAAATCCTCATATCCTTGTAGCCCTTCATTGAAGGCTTATTTTTCGATTTTTTTCGTCTGTTCACGTCTGCTACAAGGCGCTCTGTTTCAGAAACAGTAAGGTGACGCTCGATTATAATATCAAGGAGCTTGGCTCTCGTGGTATTATCGGGCAGGTTAAGCAGCGCCCTTGCGTGCCTTTCCGTAAGTCCTGCACAGGAGATTCTGTCACGAAGCTCCTCGGGGAGCTTTAAAAGTCTTAGCTTGTTTGATAGTGTAGATTGAGCCTTGCCTAATTTCTTTGAAATTTCCTCTTGAGTTAGTCCGTGCACAGAAACAAGTCTTTCAATTGCAACGGCTTCCTCAAAGAAATCAAGGTTTTGACGCTGTATGTTTTCGATTATGGCAAACAGAGCCGACTGCTCGTCCGAAACGTCCATAACAATACAGGGGATTTTAGTAACACCCACCATTCTTGCAGCACGCAAGCGTCTTTCACCTGAAATCAGCTCGTACCTTCCATCCTGCAAACGGCGTACATTTATAGGCTGAAGTAATCCGTTTGTGCGAATGGAGATTGCAAGACCCTCAAGCTCATCGTAATCGAAGCGAACTCTGGGTTGGTGTGGGTTTGGTAAAATTACTTCGTGTGGTAAAAGCTGTATCTGACAATTAGCTTTATTTTTTGTGTTGGATTTTAACATCTTTTGCCTCTCTTGAATTTTTTACCGTATCCCTCTCTGTGCTTTTACTATATCACTATTTTTCCAAAAAATAAAGCATTTTCGGTCGTGGTTAATCGACTGAAAATGCTTTGTTTCTATTGATTTATAAAGGTTTTTTAGCGATTTGTGCAGATACCCTTGGGTACTTTGACGGAACCTGCGATATCTTTTTCACATTAATTATTGCTCTTTTATCTCCACCGGGTAGTGTAAACTCATTTTTGACGTGAATTTTGCCACCTAAAACAGAAAGAGAGTTTCTTGCACCGTCAATTTCCTCTAATGCAGATGCACCCTTAAGCGATAAGAAGGAGCCACCAACCTTAACAAAGGGAAGAGTGTATTCGAGTAAAACCCTTAGCTCTGCAACTGCCCTTGCAGTAGCAAAATCGAAGCTTTCACGAAACTCCTTTTTCTGCCCTGCCTCCTCAGCACGCATATGCACAACACGGACATTGGTAACACCCATTTTTTGAGCCATATCCTCTACAGCCTTAAGCTTTTTCCCTGTAGAATCAAGAAGTGTTACCTGCACATCAGGGTACGCTGCTGCGAGCACAAGTCCGGGAAACCCTGCGCCTGTGCCTACATCTATAATTCTTTGACCATCCTTAAAATCAGCATATTTTCCTACAAGCAGGCAGTCAAGAAAATGCTTGTTTGCTATACCCTCATCATCAAGGATTGCCGTGAGATTTATTTTTTCGTTCCACTCACGTAGAAGCTGTGCATATACCTCCAGCTTACCAAGGAGCACGTGGTCAACTTCAACACCGTACTCCTTAGCATTTTGCTTTAAAATTTCTACAACCGACATATTAACCTCTGTAAAGCTTCATGATTTCTCTGATAGGACCTGCAAAATCCTCTGCAAGTGGAGGAAGTGGCTTTTCATTTTTAAGGAAATCTGTAAAGAGCATACCCTTATAATCGTTAGCCATCTGGAATTTAGCAATAGTTTTAATAAGCTCCTGCTTTTTATCCATATTTGCAAGGTATGTGCAATCCTCGAAGAAGATTTCAACCTTTGTTGTTGACTTTGCAGAAACGGTAACCTGAAGCGCCTTACCACACTTTTCAACTAACGCATCTGTCTTTTTGCCGTTAAGCTTAACTGTAATATCACCGTCAACAATATCCTTGAATTTGATAATATATGTTCTCTTTTCGGGCACCACAGAAGGGTCACCCTCTGCCTTTTCAATGGTAAAGGAAACCTTTGAGCCCTCCTCTGCAACCGTAAATGCAGTTTTAAGGAACTCACCCTTCTGGTAAGAGAGTGTTTCGCCGTCATCCTCATAGAGAGTGAAGGTGTTGTTCCCTCTGTACACAAGCACTTCAAGTGTTTCGGGGTTAGAGCAATCGTTAGTTCTGTCATTTGCGCTCATAGGAATAATTGCACCTGCTTTTGCAAGTACAGGCATATTCTCTATATCACGGTACATTCTTATGAAATGGTTGCCACTATAGATTCTGTCTGTGAAAATATCTGTATATCTTCCCTCCGGAACCCATACGTTTACACTTGCAAGGTTTGTATCAGCTGACGTGTGCTCTGTAATAGGCGCAACAATAAGCTCTGAACCGAAGAAGAACTCGTTTTTGCACTCGTATGCTCGTTTGTCCTCAGGGTAAGCGTAGTACATAGGCTCACAAATAGCTCTGCACTCTGTGTGAGTACGGTAGTTCATTGTGTAGATATACGGAAGGAGCTTGTGTCTTAACCTGAGAGCATCCTTTGCAATTCTTTCAACAGGACCACTGTAGTTCCAAGGCTCCTTACCCATAAACTCATTGTTTGTGGAGTGAAGTCTCATAACAGGGCTGAATACACCAAGCTGTACCCAACGAAGGTAAAGCTCATCGTCCTTTTTGCCCATACAGTGCCCACCAATATCGTGGCTCCACCAAGGATATGCAATATTTGACGCCGTTGCTGTAAAGCCGGGCTGGAAGGCAAGGCTTGACCAATTCTGCACTGTATCACCACTAAAGCCCAACGGATAGCGCTGACTACCTGCACCACAGAAACGAGAAAGAATGAGAGGTCTGTGGTTATCCTTGGCATTGTCAAGGAAGTGGTAGTGGTTAAGCGCCCATAACGGGTCAAGTCCGGGCACGTTACTGTGTGTGCCCTGCTAAGTCGGAGG
>JAZSJL010000241.1:0-3052 GCA_045534355.1 Acutalibacteraceae bacterium | reverse complement strand
TATTGGCATGAGCCTGCAAAGGGGAATTATATACCATATAAAGAGGTGGCAAGCCTTAGTGGTGCAGGCTTTGGCGTGTATTGGACAATTCTGCTTGCTTCGGCAATCGGTCTTGATGCATCTAATTTCGTTGTAGGAGCAAGTATAGGCTTAAAGCCTATGGATTTGTCTGTAATGCTTATCGTTGCAAACCTTGTGGGTATACCTATTGGTATATTCCGTAGCTGGTACTACGATAATCACAAGCTTGAAGGTGGCAAGTTTCTGCCGTTTATAAGAAGAACAGGATTGCCGATTGTTCTTATATCAACCGTTTTTGTGTGGTTGCCATATGAACATATGGAATATATCACCAAGGCAATAGTTGTTTGGTTTATGTATATGCTTTTGAATATTTTCTTGTGCTTCTATAATGAAAGCTATATGTATTTCCAGCAAATTATTACTCCGAATGCTCAGGAAAGAGCAAATGTAATGAGTATTTCTCAGGTTGTTTATTCCTTTGCACCTACTGTTACGGGACTTGTAATTCCATTTGTTGCAGGATTAACCTGGGGACTCAATAACATATGGACATACCGTATTATTTACCCGATATTTACTTTTGTTGGTCTTATTGTAGGTACAATATTTTTCCGTAAGGTAAAAGAAAGGCTTATTTTACCCAAGAAAAAACCTGAGCCCGTAAGAATGCTTGATGCAATACGAGAGGTTGCTAAAAACAAGTATTATTGGATTATACAATCTGCGGCCTGGGTCGTTTTTCTTGAATCGGGCTATGGTATTATATTGAGCTGGTCGTTTGTTTATGGCAACGGTGGCGAGTACCAGGAGATGTTAGGTGTAGCAAATACCGTTATAGGCAATGCAGGACTATGGTCTATGCTGCTTTGTCCTATAGCTATAAAGCTTATGGGTAAAAGAAACCTTCTTATTACAGCTAACTCTGTGAATATTGTTGTATTGCTTATACTTTATTTTGTATATGAAAACCTTATTCTGCTGTGTGTGCTTTGGTATATAAACACCTTCATAAATACCTTCTGGAATATTGTTCAACATAATATAAGTGCTGATATGAGAGACTACCACCAATGGAAAACGGGCGTCAGAGTAGATGGCCTTTTCGGACCTTTAGGTATGATTGGCACGGTTATAGGCTTTTTTACAGGTCTTGTGTACCCTGCAATATACGAGAAAATGGGCTTGCTTGAAGATTATAACGTGCTTTATGACGACAATATGAGAAATAATCTTTTTGAGGTTCTGATTCTTTGCTCTGCGTTGGGTGCTTTACTTAACCTTATTCCGTTCTGCTTCTATGATTTAACAGAGAATAAGCATAAGGCTTATGTGGGTGTTTTGAAAATACGTGCTATGTTTGAAAACAATTCTCTTGGTGTGCTTGAGGATGGTGAGCTTGAGGATGCAATGAGCGTTATAGTTGAGGCAAGAGAGCTACAAAATCAGGAAAAAGTATCTTACTCTAAAGCTATGAGCAAGGAGGATCGAAAAAAAGTTAAGGAGCGCAACCTTGCTATTGAAAGAGCAGCTATTATTATGCAGGACGTTTATAAATTCTCAACCGAAGCAGGCAAAATGAGAATCTCACAGGCAAGGCAGGATGTGGAAAACGGATGTGTTTATCTGTATGAAAATGCAGATGAATTATTGAAAATGGCGAAGGCTATGCCAAGGAAAACTGCCGGTGAGAAGGAAATTCGTTCTGATGCTATAAAGAATGCAAGAATCAAGAAAAGGTCTGCAAGGCTTCTCAGAAAATACGGTGCTGACGGCATAAAGGCTCCTGATGAAAGAGTGCAGGAGGAAATAATGAGCAGAGAAGCAACAAGCTTTATTGAGAGTGTGAAGATAAAGAGAGAGCTTAATGCATATGTTAAAGCAGCTTCAGTTTATACTGCAATTGTAAAGCCCTATACAGATGCACAAAATCTTTTGGCTCAGTTTGAAAACTATACTCACTACGAGGAGCTTGAGAATAGATATTTTCAGTTGTGCGAGGCAAAAAAAGCAGAGGTTTAATTGATAGGTGTGTAAATTAAAAGAGAGTCTGTGAGTGAATTTCTCACAGACTCTCTTTTATTAGTGTGGGCAACAGGTTTTTCTTGTAATTGGTGTTAAATAGAGCAACGTATTTGCAGTTGTCACCTTTTGATATGAGCGATTGTTTTTTCTACTAAATCAGAAATTTCAACAACTCCGATACCTGTTATACCGGTATCAAGTTTATTATTGAGTACGTTAATCCATTTGTCATCTATAGAATCAAATCCGTTAAGCATACCTAAAACAGACCCGACAGTTGCTCCGTTGCAATCGGTATCATAACCCATTCCAACAGCCATACAAACAGACTTCCCAAAATCACCATTACCATAAAGCAATGCAATAACAACAATCAAGGCATTGGATATTGTGTGAACGGAATCATGAGGGTCAAACTCATTATATTTATTGTTTATGAATGAAATGCAGTCGTCGCAGGGAACACCGTTTTCATATTTGTTTATAATATCATAAACTGCTTCGTAAAGACGTGATGTATAAGGAATTTGTGAAAGCCCGGCTTTTATCACGTCAGAAACATTGTCTGCATCTGCTGCAGCTGAAATCATAGCTGAAACGAACATCTCACCGTAAATACCATTTTTAGTATGAGAAATTGATGCATCACGGAATGCATACTCTGCAGCTAATTCCTTATTTCCGGGTGTGATGTACCCAAAATAATCACCACGGATTTGTGCGCCAATCCATTCACGGTAGGGATTTTTATATATCGCCGAATATGGTGGCGCATAACCATTTATAAAGTTACGGTATGCAGACTTTTCGGCTGTAAAGTATTTTTCAATCGGCTGGCTTTGAAGCCATAGCTTTGCAATGTCTTTGGGCGTGAAATCGTGACCAAACCTTTCAATCAATATTTGTGATAAAACGGTGTAGGTCGTGTCATCATCAACGGGTGCATGTTCTATAACGTCTGCCCACGCTTTATCCTTTAACCAAAAATCGTAAGACTCAATCATTT
>JAZSJL010000347.1:0-5166 GCA_045534355.1 Acutalibacteraceae bacterium | reverse complement strand
GATTACCCGATGCTTTCAAGAGCTGCTGCAAAGCTTGTTGAGTTTACAAGCCTTATAAACGAGCTTTCAGAAAGCCTTGAAACTAAAGAGATTCAGGAATTCTTTGAGGATGTTATTACTAAAACAGGTTATATGTCCTCTCTTGATAACGATAAAGAAACAGCCGACGAGCGTAAGCAGAACGTTATGGAGCTCCTTGCCAACCTTATAAGGTATATGGAGGAGAACGAAGCAGGTACACTTTCAGGCTTCCTCGAAGAGGTTGCTTTAATGACGGATATTGATAACTACAATGCCGATGCAGAATCGGTTGTTATGATGACTCTTCACTCTGCAAAGGGTCTTGAGTTCCCGGTAGTTTTCATTGTTGGCGTTGAGGAGGGGCTTTTCCCCGGTAACCAGGTTATGTATGACCCAACCGAAATTGAAGAGGAGCGCAGACTTTGCTATGTTGGCATAACGAGAGCAAAGCAAAAGCTTTATATTACCAACGCTCATTCAAGAATGATATATGGTAATACTAATATTACAAGGCCTTCACGCTTTATTTTAGAAATACCCGAGGAATTAACCGATTCTAACCTTAAAGAGCCTCAGCAGAGCTCCTACGGTGGTTTCTCGTCATCCGGCACAAGAGGTAGCTACTATGGTGGCTCTCGCACCTACGCAAGCTCTTCTGCAGAAAGCACTCCTTCTCGTTATTCAGGAACTAATTCCGGTACAAAAGCTTCGGGTGGCTTCTCTCGTGGTGGCTTTAGTGGAGCATCGTCTAAAGCCGAAAGTTCAGCACCTGCAGTCAGCTTTGCAGTAGGCGACAGGGTAGAGCACAAAACCTTCGGACAAGGTTTGATTTTAAGTGCAAAGGCAGTTGGTGGAGATATGATTCTCGAAATTGCTTTTGACGAGGTTGGCACAAAAAAGATTATGGCTAAAATGGCTAAGCTTAAAAAATTATAAAATTAATGGTCTCCAATTTGAGTTGGAGACCATTGTTCTTTATAGCTTTTATATCTCGCTGAATGGTGAGGCAATTCTTGAAAGACGGAAGTTTACAACCTCTCTTGAACGATTGAATCTGTATATACTGAAAACAAGCCCTACACCTACATATAAGCACAAGGTACTTGAGCCGCCTGCGCTGAAGAATGGTAATGTGATACCAATAACAGGTAAAAGCATAAGCACCATACCAATATTGATAATTACCTGTGCTGCTATTATAGATGCCATACCGTAGCATATCAGCTGAGTTGAAAACTCTCGTGTGTTTTTGCCTATGCGAATCATTTCAAAGCATATAAAGAAAAGTAATGCGAGGGCAATAAGGCAACCGAAAAAGCCTGTTTCTTCACCAACAGCAGTAAAAATCATATCGTTTTCCTGCTCGGGTACTATGCCGTTCTGTGTATACGTGCCCTTGAATAAGCCTTGACCGAAGAATCCACCTGAGCCGAGAGCATTTAAACCTTTTAACTGCTGGTAGCTTTCATCAACAAACTCCTCGGGTCTGAAAAGTGCAAGGAATCTTGTTCTTTGGTATTCGCTGAAAACAAACATCCACACAAGAGGAGATGCTGCTACTGCAAGTATTCCACCGGCAGCAAAGAAGCCTATGTGGAGTCCTGCAAAATACAGCATAGCAATTGTCATAAATATAAAAACAAGTGCAGAACCCATATCACCTGTTAAAACAACAAGGCCAATGGGAATAACAGCGTGTATTGCAAGTGGTATAAGCGCCTTGAAATCATTAATTCTGTCCTTGATTGCTTCAAGGTGCATAGAAAAAGTTATAACGTAGCCTATTTTAACAAGCTCCGAGGTCTGAAAGAAAACCGAACCGAATTTTAACCAGCACTTTGAGTCGGGTCTTTCTTCGGGTGCAACACCGAAAATAAGGGTGATAATCATAAGACCGATGCATACAGCACCGATAATGGGCCACAGCTTCGTTATCAGTTCATAGTCAATTGCAGATATAATTAAAGCACCAATTATACCCATTACGGCAGCAATAATCATAACGGTTGCATCACGATAAATGCTTTGACCATCCTCAAGCAACCAACGGGTTGAGCTGTGTACCATAAGTATGCCGAAAATTGATGCTGCAGTTATTAAGAAAAGCAGTATTTTGTTTGTTTCATTAACAAATTGCTTTGCTAAAGAAAAATATTTCTTCAAGGCAATATGCCCCCTTGATTTTATCTTTTATAATTGGTATTATACATATATTACAATTCAATTTCAAGTGTTTAGAGATGGAAAGGGTTTTCCAAATATTAATTTAGGAAATGCGACTTTCTCTGTTGAGGTGTTTATGGTAGAGGTTATTTCAAATTCTCCTGCTGAAACTGAAGGCTTTGCGCAAAGGCTCGGAGCCGTTTTAACAGGAGGCGAAACAATTGCATATTTTGGTGGGCTTGGTATGGGTAAAACACGTTTCACAGCAGGACTTGCCAAGGGTATGAGTATTTCTGATGACGTTTCCAGCCCTACCTTTTCACTTGTGCACGAATATGGTGGTGATAAGGCTTTATATCACTTTGATATGTACAGAATTACAACCTTTGAGGATTTGTGTTCAACAGGCTTTTTTGATTACCTCGATTTAAACAGTGTGCTTGCAATTGAATGGAGCGAGAATATAGAAAACGCTTTACCCGAGGATAAGCTTATCAGGATAGAGATTATTCGTGGTGAAAGCGATAATCAGCGTATATTAAGAATGAGTGGTGATAGCATATATGAAGATTCTTGGCGTTGAAAGCTCTGCAACTGCTGCAAGTGTTGCAATTTACTCTGATAATAAAATCATTGCACAGGTTCAGTCAAATACAGGCTTAACTCATAGCCAGACCTTGTTGCCGATGGTTGAAGCTGTGTTAAGTTCAACTAACAGCACCTTAAAGGATATGGATTATATTGCCGTATCAAACGGACCCGGCTCATTTACAGGAGTGCGAATCGGTGTTTCTGCAGTTAAGGGTATGGCTCAACCGTTAAACATTAAATGTGTCGAGGTTTCTACTCTTGAAGCTATTGCTAAGCCACTTGAGGGTACTGGGTGCTACGCCGTAGCAGTTATGGATGCTCGTTGCAATCAGGTATATACAGCACAGTTTGATTGTGAAATGGGCTTTAATCGTGCAACAGCAGATGAGGCAATAACTATTGATGAGTTAGCCGAAAAACTGAAGGGTATTAATAAACCTATTATTTTAATCGGTGACGGCACTTTAGTTGCCTATGCAAAATTAAAGGATGTAATTGATAATATCAGTATTGCTGCTCCTTCCATACGCTATCAGTCAGCAGCAAACGTGTGTGTACTTGCTGCAGAAAAAACAGAAAATGGCTTTGAGGGTACTGTTGCAAACGAAGTATTACCAAATTATCTAAGACTGTCACAGGCAGAAAGAGAATTAAAAAAGAAATAATTTTGAAATGAGGTTTTTATATGTTAGTTTTAGCATCTGACCACGCAGGTTTTCCACTTAAGGAGGAAATAAAATCATATCTTGATTCAAAGGGAATAGAGTATGTTGATTGTGGTACAGACTCAACTGCTTCTGTAGATTACGCTCAGTTTGCACAGAAGGCTTGTCTTAAGGTTACAAGTGGTGAGGCTGATAAAGCAATACTTTGCTGTGGCACAGGCATAGGTATCTCTATGGCTGCAAATAAGGTTAAGGGTATCAGAGCAGCTTGCTGTTCAGATTACTTCAGCGCAAAATTTACGAGAGTTCACAACGATGCAAATGTACTTTGTATGGGTGCACGTGTTATCGGTGCAGGCTTGGCTTGTGAGCTTGTTGATGTTTTCATCAATACAGAATTTGAGGGTGGCAGACACCAGCGCAGAGTAGACCAGATTCACGCAATTGAAAATGGCGAAATTCTTTAATAAAAATGCTGTTTCACCCAAAAGCAAAAATAGACGGTTTAAAGCTGTAGTTGCGATTTTACTTGCTTTGGTTGTAGTGTTTTCTGTTTTTACATTGTATGATAATTTCACCCTACAGGTAGAGCATATTAAGGTTGAAAACACGAAAGCTTCTGCTTTGGGTGGCTTGAAGATTGCCCATATATCTGATTATCACAACAGAAAATCAGAGTACATAGACTCACAGATTTTTGAAGCCTTGGATGAGCATTCACCTGATTTGATATTTATTACAGGTGATTTGATTGACTGTAATAAAACAGATATTCAAAAGTCTCTTGATTTTTGCAAAAGGCTTTGTGAGAAAGCTCCTGTCTACTATGTTACAGGCAATCACGAGTGTAATTTCAGTATTTTGGACCAAACAGCATTTGATAATATGCTTGCTTCTATGCAGGAAATGGGTGTTATTGTTCTCCGACAGGATGTTGCTCAATTTGTGGCTGAAAACGGTGAGGTAGTAAATATCTACGGAATTGATGACCCATATTTTCATTGTAGCTATAGCCGAGAGATTTCCGATACTACAGAAAAGCTTTGCAGCGAGTTTACAATTAACAATAATGAAATTAATATTCTTTTAGCGCACCATCCGGAGCAGCTTCCCGTATATGCACAACTTGGCTTTGATTTTGTTTTTTCCGGCCACGTGCATGGTGGGCAGGGGAGAATATTTAATCAAGGAATAATTGCTCCTGACCAAGGCTTTTTCCCTAAATATACAGGTGGATGCTACGAGGAAGGTAATACTCTGTTAATTCTCAGCAGGGGTATTGGCAATAGTGTAGTACCTGTTCGTGTTTTTAACAGACCTAATTTAATATTTGTCGAAATATAAAAACAAGCGTATTCATTTGAATACGCTTGTTTTAGTTTAAAATTGTTTTAGATTATCTTTTTGCATTCATACCTTTTGTGTTATAAGGGGAAACACAGGAGCCACTATATGCTTTTACTGTGTAGTAGTATTTTGTGTTTTTCTTTGCTCCTGTATCTGTAAAGGTCAAATTCTTTGTTTTGCCAAGGTATTTCCAGCTACCATTTGTTGTTTTTCTGTAAACATAGTAGCCATCGGCACCCTTGACGCTTTTCCATTTGATTTTAATTGCATTTCTCGGTGTGTCGTAGTCATACATTTTAGGCGTAGTAAGTCGCTCATAGCTTATGCCTTTAATGTTATATGAGGAGTTCTGTCCTGTTGAATTATACGCTTTAACTGT
>JAZSJL010000313.1:0-2705 GCA_045534355.1 Acutalibacteraceae bacterium | reverse complement strand
ATGCAGGCACTAACAAGCACCGACCACGAGGAAATTATAAGCTGTCTTAATATGATAGCCTCATCTCACGCAGGAACCTTCCTTATGCACGAATCCTTTAATAAAGACGATGCAGAGGATTTCACAAGACCTTGGTTTGCGTGGGCAAACAGCCTTTTTGCAGAGCTCCTTTTGAGACTTGCAGGGGAATAAAAATATAAGCTTAAGCACAGACCAACAGCTGTTAGTCTGTGCTTGTTTTGTTTTTGAACATATCAATTGCTTTGTAAACTGTGTAGCCTACAAGAAAAACTGTCAATGCAGATTTAATTGTAGAAACACGCATATAAGTCTTTGCTACGTTTGATAAATTCATAAGTGCTTTTGTACCTTGCTCCATAGTGCTCCCTTCAATTTGTTTATGATTTCAGTAATACTCCGTGGGCAATTCCCGGTATAGATTCCTTTTGCATAGAGGAGGTGGGAGAGAGAAGTGCTCCTGTGCCTATAAACAATACGTTGTTAAGCTCCTTGTTTGAGAGCTTATCTAAAATATATGAGCACACTACTGTCGCACTACAGCCACAGCCCGAGCCACCTGAATGAACGTCCTGATTGTTTAAATCGAAAATCATTGTTCCGCAATCTCTGTGCACCTTTTCAATATTCAAGGAATGTTCTTTTTTCATTAGCTCAACGAGAAGCTCACTACCGGTCTTGCCCAGGTCACCTGTGAGAATCATATCATAGTCAGATGGGATCGTGTGTGTATCTCTCAAAAAGCTTGCTATTGTCTGTGCTGCAGCAGGCGCCATTGCAGCACCCATATTGTTTGCATCGGTTATACCTAAATCTCTTATAGCACCGAAGATAACCTTGTCGATATACGGTGCCTCCTTTTGCTTTTTGGAAATAATTGCTGCGCCGGAGCCTGTAACTGTCCATTGTGCAGCAGGTGAACGCTGACCACCGTATTCAAGAGGCATCCTGTACTGCCTTTCTGCAGAACAGAAATGAGATGAGGTTACTGCAAGTGCATTTTTAGAAGCGTCTGAGTCAACAAATATTCCTGCAAGAGCTAACGAGAGTGCCATAGTTGAGCAGGCACCATAGAGCCCTGCAAAGCAGAAGCCTAAATCACGCATACCGAAGGAGGAGCCGATGCATTGATTCAGCAAATCTCCTGCAAATGCAATTTCAATATCAGCTTTATTCAACTTTGCTTTTTTTATGGCAGTTTGTATTGCTGTTTTTTGCAGGTGGGTTTCTGCTTTTTCGAAGCTTTCTTCTCCACAGAATTCATCTGTAAATATTTTATCGAAAAAGTTACACAGGGGGCCTTCGCCCTCTTTTTTGCCTACTGCAGCCGCATAGCCGATTACCGAGGGTGAATTGTTTAATTCAATTGTGCTTTTTCCAATTTTTACAGGCATATTAAACCTTCTTTTTCCTTTTGAGATTATTATGAGTACAACAGCATTATCTATTCACGAATATTTAAAATTAATATGTGTTTTATTTTTTTAACCTTTGTGATATAATCATTTTTGGTGATTTTAATGAAAGTAATTATATGCCTCGATGATAACAATGGTATGCTCTTTAACAACAGGCGTCAAAGCCGTGATAGTGCTGTTTTGGAAGATGTTTTTGCTTCTTTAGGAGAGGAAAAGCTTAATATATTCCGGTTTTCTCAAAAGCTTTTTGCTTCATTTAGTGATAAAATTTCCGTTTGCACCACTCTTGCAGGGCAGGGTGCATATTTTATAGAAGATATTGACCTTAAGCCGTATGAGAACAATATAGAGGAAATTATTGTTTATAGGTGGAATAGGGTTTACCCTGCAGATTTTTATTGCGAAATAGATTTTTGTGCATTTAATATTGTGAGTGAGGTGGAGCTTCAAGGCTCCTCTCACGAAAAAATTACAAAGACGGTTTACAGTAGGTGAAGGTATGAACAAAAAGAAAATCGGTATAGTATTTCTTTGTCTTTTGCTTGTAGCTACTTGTTTTTCGGGTTGCCTCGGTGAAGCACCGGTAGATAACACAACCCAATGGAGCAGCGAGCAATACGATGCAAATATCACAACGTCCGGTAGCTTGTTGGATGAAGCTGATAAAACCAATAAAGCAGAAGAATCGCTTGATGAAAGCACCACAAAGAAAAATATAACAGAAAAAACAACCGTTGCCACTACAAAGGCTCCACAGCAGAGCAGTGGTAGCTATAGGGTGAAGCTTAATAGCATCCCTGAATTTTCAGGTAAACCATATGTAACCGTTAATGGCAATACACCCGGTCTTTCCGAGAAGGATAGAACAGCCAACTATTTTGAAAAATATACACCCCTCGATAGTTTTGGCAGGTGTGGCGTTGCCTTTGCGTGCCTTGGCAGAGAAACAATGCCAACAGAGGAAAGGGGTGCCATTGGTTCTGTTAAGCCAAGTGGCTGGCACACAGCAAAGTACGATATTGTAGACGGAAAATATCTTTACAATCGTTGTCATCTCATAGGCTTTCAGCTTTCGGGCGAAAACGCAAATACACAAAACCTTATAACAGGTTAAAGGTATATGAACGTGGAGGGTATGCTTCCGTTTGAAAATATGGTTGCTGACTATATAAAGGAAACAGGGAACCACGTTTTGTACAGGGTAACACCGGTATTTAAGGGTACGGAGCTTGTGTGCCGTGGTGTGCAGATAGAAGCGTATTCTGTTGA
>JAZSJL010000356.1:0-11974 GCA_045534355.1 Acutalibacteraceae bacterium | reverse complement strand
TTCGGCGCCAATATCCGGCGGACAAAAAGGAATTACCTTCATTTTTTTGCTCCTAAACATTTATTTTACCATCAGATGAAATCTTATAAATCTTATCGCAATATGCCAACATACTCTCTCTGTGAGTTGTAAGCATTGTTATTCCTGAGCCTTTACTCTGCATAATATTTTCTAAAACCCTTGCTTCCGTTTCTGTATCAAGAGCAGAGGTTGCTTCATCCATAAGAAGTATACGAGCATCCTTTAAGAGAGCCCTTGCGATTGACAGCCTTTGTAGCTGACCCTGCGACATATTCCCACCCTGCTCGCTGACAGGTGTATCTACACCCAATGGAAGGTCTTTTACAAACTCCCACAGCTCTGCTTTACCAAGAACTGCTTCAAGCTCACCTTCGGTAGCATCGTTTTTAACCATCGTTAGATTATCTCTCACAGAGCCTGTAAAGGCCGTTATGTGCTGGGGCACGTATGAGCAAAACCTTCGTGTGCTGTCTGAAATGCTTATGGTATCTCCATCGGCAGTTTTTATGCAAATCCTGCCCTCGCTGGGTTTTATTATACCAAGTATAAGCTTGAAAAGTGTTGTTTTACCCTCACCCGAGGGGCCTACAAAACCAATTGTGTTTCCGGACTGTATTGTAAGATTAACGTTTTGTAGAACAGGCTTTGATTCACCATCATAAGAAAATGAAACATTTTCCATAATCAACTCAAAGCTATCGTTTTCACATTTATCGAGAATAGCTAATGCTTTTTCTTTGTCCTCATCATTTTCCTCTCGGAACTCTGTGATTTCCATAACTCTTCCTGCAGCTGTAGCAATTGATATACTGCTTGGTGCCAATGCTGCGAGAGAACCGAAGGAGGCTGTGAGTGTGCCTGATATCTGAATAAACAGCGTCATTGTGCCGTATGTAATAACACCCTCCCAGAGTCTGTAAACACCCCAGCCGTAGCAAGCGTAGGAAACTATAAGACCAGCAAAGGAAAGCAGCGTAGTCATAAAAATGCTGAACTTGTCCGAGGAGAGCTTTACCGACCTATAGCTTTCAAGCACCTGCTTGAATTTATCTATATAATCCTTTGTTAAATCAAAAGCCTTAATAAGCTGAATATTTTGAACAGATTCTTCGGAATAAGAAAGAATTTTGCCATTTAACTCACGTGTTTGCTTGTTGTATTTACGAATAGTTTTTACAAGCACCCTTGAGGATAAGAACATTAAAGGAGCACTCATAAGTGCTAATAAAGCCATTGTTTTATCGTAGTAAAGCACAAGAAGCAGTGAGCCAAAGAATTGTAGTGCTCTTGTAAACACACCGGGAATAAAGTTAACAACTGCAGAAGAAATAGTTGATACATCTATTTCCAGTCTGTTAAGTAAATCTCCTGAATGGAATTTGCTGATATCCCCAACAGAGGACATTAACACGTGTGAATATATCTCACTGCGAATTTCGTTGTGTGCCTTACTGCTTACCACAGCAGTTACCCAGGAGGATAATGCCTGAAACAGAATTTGAAAAACAGCAAACGATACAAGGAAAATTACTGCACCGGAAAGGGTATGGCTATTTCGACCAATAACAGCATCTATAAGGTGCTTTGTTGAAACCGAAATACCCAAAGACATTGCTGTACCCACAACACCAAGAAGGATATAAAGGAGCAACGTCCACTTATAATGAGCAATGAAGCCAAACAGCCACTTCCACTCCAAAAACATATTTTTCAGAAGCTCTCTGAAATTTTTTGACTTATCCATTTGCTCACATCCCTTCAAGGCGCATTCATTTTACATTTGAGTTTACACCGACTAAAAATTAGCTTTTATGCTTTCTTTTATTACCATAGCCGTAGCCACCATAGCCGTAGCTACCATAACCATAGCCATAACCGGCAAATCCACTGACTGCTCCGTTAAGCACACAACCGATTATCTTCGTATCAGTAGACATAAGGTTATCAATGTTGCTTCTTATTCTTGACACCCTCACAACGTCCTGCGAAATAACATACAGCACAGCATCGCAAGCCTGACAAATATACATTGCATCTGAAATAAGCCCTGCCGGTGGAGTATCAACAAGAATATAATCGTACTCTTCTCTCAAAGAGTCGAAAATCTGCCTAAGGTTTTTTGAAAACAGCTTTTCACCTTCGGTAGCAAGTGGAACCATAAAATGAATATTGTACTTATCAAGAGCTGTTTTTTTGTACATTGACGGTTCTTCTTCATATTCAAGAGAATCCTCTTTAACACCCAACAGCTTAAGTATACTTGGATTTCTCACATCGGCATCCACAAGCAATACCCTTTTGCCATTCTCTGCAAGAGAAAGCGCAAGGTTTGTAATAACAGTTGTCTTACCCTCTCCGGGAACAGAGCTTGTAACCATAACAATCTTTTCCTCCTCTTCAAGAGAGGAGAGAAACACATTTCTCATCACCCTGAAGGATTCAACAAATGCAGAGCTGATATTTTTCGAAAAAATTGTAAGCTTCTGTGTATAGACTGTAGTTCTTTTTTTATTTGGAATTTCGGGGATTACTGCTACAGTTTCAAGATTGAGCTCTGTATGAATATCCCTTTTGGTTTTTATTGTTTTTCGTTGGATTACATAGATGAATATAATTAAAAATCCTATCGCCAAGCCCAAAACTACACCCACCATAATTTCTGCGGTGTAGTCAATTCCGTTTGATGGTGAGCTTGGTACCACAGGTGCAGTAATCATTTCAAACTTTATGTTACCAACAACATACTTGGCAACCGTAGGGTACTTTTCAACGCTGGACATCAGCACGTCATACGTAAGCTGAGGGTCGCTGCCGGTTGCAGTAATTGTAAACATATTTGAGCTGTCTACCACAGATGCACTCAGGCTAACAGGCATATATTCTATATCCAGGTCCTCACATACAGCATCCTGAAGAAGGTTACTTGCAAGGATATACGGGAAGGTAGATGAAAGCTGTGAGGCTGTGTTTGTATCGTAGTAAAAAGAGTAAACTGATACGCCACCTAAATCTGCAGATGAGTTCTGTGTGCTTACAGTAACAGTTGCAGAAGCCTTGTACATGGGTGTGAATTCGTGCACAGCCAATGCAACCTTTAGACCTGCAGTAATTATTGCAATAACTATACTCAGCCACCAGAATTTGCGAATACCCTTTATAACATCGCTAAGGTATATTTTCACATATGAACCCTTGTTGCTGTTAAAATCTTTTTTATCAGGTTGATTCATTATAAACTCCTAAATATTTTATCAATATTTTCTGTAGTTGCCATACTTGCTGTATCTGCTGTATCTGCCGTACCTGCTGTACTTACCGTACTTGTTATATTTTCCGTAATGACCGTATTGAACACTCTGGTCGTTACCTGAGAAGGAGAACGGTGCAAACTTGGGATAAACGTCATTGAGCACACAGCCCATAAAGCTTTTGCTTACCTTCTGCACTACAGATACAGCATCGTTTATAGCAGGTGCTAATACACAATCGGTTCTCACCACGAGAATTGCTTCGTCAGCAAAGCCCATAACGCTTGTTACAGAAGCATCTGCTGAAAATGGTGCCGTATCAATAATTATGAAATCAGCGTGCTTTCTTAGGGATTCAATAAAGCCCTCTACCGTGCCATTTGCAAACCACTTGTGGTATTCCGGGTAATTCTTTGTATTGAGCGCAAGGAAAAGTGATTTCTTATTTACCTTCTTGAATCTGAAATCCTTTGTCTCAATTGTACCATTGAGCAAACTGCCAAGCTCACGATTCTCATTGTAGCTCTGGTTAAATATTTTAAAGAGCGCCGGCTTCTTGCAGTCTAAATCAACAAGAATAACCTTGTGCCCTCTGTTTGCAAGAGAAAGAGCAATGTTGGCAGCACAGGTGGATTTACCCTCGTTTTCGGTTACGCTTGAAACAGCGTATACCATACTGCCCTTTTCGTTTTTGTTGTGCTCAATCCTTGCTGCTATTTTGTTAAAGTTTTCAACGAAATTAAGGCTTATGTAGGAGTTACTTCCTATAAGCAAGCCCTTTTTTTTCTTTTTGAGCCTGTCCTTAAGTGTCAGGTTCTTCTTTTCGTGTACTATACAGCCTAAAAGCTTTGCATCAATTTTATTTTCAAATGCATCCTCATTTTTGACCGTATCTCTCACAATTGAGAGAGCAATAATTGCAAAAAATGCAAGAGTCACACAAGCGCCCACAACAATTTCCCGGTTGGAGTATGATATTGTATTTGATGGGTTTGTCGGCATAGACGGGAGCCTGAGCACACTTATTTTTGCATTTTCAAAAATATTTTCGGATATTTCGGGATAAACCTCAAGGATTGCAGAAAGAAGCTCATAGGAATTCTGTGGGTCGTCTGAGGTAACCTTAATTTCGATAAAATTAGTAGATGATAAAACAGATGCACTTACAGTACCATTGAAGCCATCCTTTTGGGCATATTCTGCAGCTTTTGTTTTCATAGCAGGCTGAACAAAAATATTTGTAAGCACGTTTGCCATTTCACCTGAAACGGAGTAGGTAGAAAAGCTTCCGTTGTTTGCACCTGTACCTGCATTGACAACAAGCATTGCGTTGGAGGTGTACTCGGGCTTGTATACGCTATGTGAAGCAATGAATATACCCATAAAGCCCATAAGAGCAGCCAAAACCACAATCCAGATATTTTTGACAATATCCTTGAGCAAGCTGTGCCATTCAATTGTAATAAAGTTTTTATTCATAAAAATCAGTTCCCAACAACTACTGACAATATTGAATGGCCTCTGAGCCCTTCGCTGTCTGTAACATAGTAATGAACGGTGTATATGCCTTCTTTTTTAAGGTTGATGTCTGACTCAAACCTGACCTCGTTTGTTAAATTCTTACCATCAACATCCTCAGCTCGTTCAATGTATTTTTCAAAATCTATTTTCTTACCCGGCTCAACGTAAATGAGATACTTTTTGAGCTTAATCACAGGAGCAGATAAGCTACGGTCCTCGATAATCAATGGCAGGTTGATTGATGAAACGTCACCCTTTTTGTTTGTAACGGTTGCATTCACGGAAAATACACCTGCAGTAGATTTAGTGAAGTTTTCAGTTGTAAGAACTATCTGCTTTGAGATGTCACCATCGATGCAATCTGTAGCAGTTATAACAGATGAAAGATTGATTTTCTCATATATGGAGTAGCAGGTAGATTCCGAAACCGAAAAACGTGGTGACGTGTAGCCCTTATATTTTATTTTTCTTGTTTTCTTTGCAACGTGGTTATCGTTATCGCAAACTGCGTAGGTAACCTTGCACACACCATCATCTATAAAGTTTGAAACGGACTCAACAATAATCTTGTGAGTAATATCCTTGTCCTTTTCATCATAAGCAGTAACACCCTGCAAAAGCTCTTCGTTGTTTGCAGTAAGACTTACCTCTAACATATCACTTTCAATTGTGATAACCGGAATGGTTTCATCGGCATTAATTTTTTCATCAATATACATCCAGCCGAAAACAGCAGATACAATAACGAAAAGCACTACAACGCCTATTCTTAAAAATCTCATTTTAAACTCCTTGTTTCAGTATGCTTATATCACTTCATTATTCAGAAGCTTCTGTGGATTAGTTTCAAATAACACCTTAGCATAAGCCTCACCATAGAGATCACACACCACTTGGTATGCATCTTCAAGTATGGGTGTTCGCATATGGAAGCCGTGAGCATCACTTGCAATGAAATCCACCTGACCTCTTACAAGCATTTGGTGGGCAACAAATTTGGCAGAAGCACCAAACCTGCCCAATATGCTCCCCTTGTTGCATTGGATCAGGCAACCCATATCCTTTAGCACACTTATTGACATCTCATCGTCTTCAACGAAGGCGTACCTTTCAGGGTGAGCAACTATTGGCACGAAGCCTTCGCTGCACAGCTCCTCGAGCTTCATAAAAACAGATGCAGGGTGTTCATAGAAATCGAACTCAACAAGTGGGTACCTTGAATTGTTAAGGGTGAGTAATTTACCATCTTTCAAAAGCTTAACGAACTCACCTGCACCAAAGATTTCGCAGCCGGGATAAACCGTTAGAGCTATACCCTCTCGGGCAAGAGCAAGATTAAATTTTTCAACCTTCTGCAAAATATCCTGACAAGTGAATTCATACGGTGCATCGGGTATATTTGCGTGGGGTGTAGCAATGATTGCTGTAGTGCCGTGTTCGGCAGCCTGTCTTGCCATTTGCAAGGAGGCTTCGAAATTTTCTGCGCCATCATCGACGCCACAAAGAACGTGGCAATGAACGTCAATCATACCTAACCCCCTATTAACCCATAATAGTTTATTATATAATACTATAGATTACATTATAATGTCAATAAAATTCTACTATTTACGAGTATATTCGTGCAACTTTTTATGAGAAAATAAAAACTCCGAAAACCGTTGTAAATCAAAGGTTTTCGGAGTTTTAGCATCATTAAATTATACCAAAAGCACTGAGCATTTCCAGAAATTCATCAACATCCTGTGAGGCTGTTTCGGAAGCTATTTCATATTCTTCCGAGAGTAATGCTTTAAGCTCTTCTTCATTGGCACCCTTTTCGATGTTTTCCCACAAGAATTTACCTGTTTCAGTCATCATAAAAATGCCGTTATATTCAAAAACTGTTTCACCAACAGGGATAAGCATATGCTCCCCTGCAACGCTACGCAATATAACCTGCTTTTTAATTTCCATTGTTATCCTCCAGCCTTTCTGCTTCAGATTTCATAAGCTGAGCCGTAAGCTCACTAAAGCGACAAACATATTCGGGCACACCCGAAAAACTGCCTGTTTCAGTATAACATGCCGCTGCACAAACACAGCAAAGGTGCCTTAATTTACAGTTTTCACATTTTTGGGGAGTACGGATTTCAGAAGAAAAAGCCTTAACCCTGTTCCAAGCCTCCTCGAAGCCATATTGGTCAATGCTGAACGGATGTCCTGCAACACCACAAAAGCACATTTCACCCTTGTAGTTGACCCAAAAGCTGCTTCTGCCTGCACGGCAGCGCACCTTACCCTCAACCACCTCTTCATCGCAGGAAAGCTCAAAAGCATCTACTCCGTCAAGGGTGCTTTTAAGGCGTTTTAGATAGTCCTCGCCTGTATGCAGACACCTTAACCAATCAACACGATTTCGTGCTGCAAGCTCCGGTGATAAACGACAATTGTTTATTCCGTGGGCTTCACCAACAAGCACCTGAGGGTACATATAAGGAGTTGCTTTTACGTGGCAGTTGAGCTCTCTGCTAAGCCTGTAAATGCCCTCATAATCCTCATAATTATCGGCAGTAAAGCTAACGTTGAGTCGGACGTCAATACCCATATCTTTAACTGCTTTTATGTTTTCAATTACCCTATCAAACGCAGGTAAACCGGTGAATTTTTTGTAGGTTTCCTCACTTGCCCCATAGAGGGAAATATTGAGCCTTGCAGGTGGAATTTTCTTGAAAAGCTCAAGTATTTCACCACTTAAAAGGCTACCGTTTGTATTAATTGAAATGACTAATCCAAGCTTTGAAAGCTCTGTATAAATTTTGGCAAAATCCTCACGAAGAAGTGGCTCTCCACCGGTTAAAAGAAGAAAAATCATACCCTGCTCAGTTGCCTTTTTCCCAAGGTCAATCCACCACTCGGCAGACCTCTCCTGTGCCTTGCAGCTATTGGAGTCGGAGTTATGTACATAGCACATTTTACAGTTAAAATTGCACCTTGAGGTAAGCTCAAAGGTTCCTGAAACTGCTACACCCTCAGACGCACCTTTAGAGTGCAGGTACACCGAAAAAAACGGTTCTGCATTTATGAGTGTTCTGTTTATCATTTTTTCAATATCCATAACTCTCACAACGCTGAAATGCGTTTAAAACTCCTTTTCAAGTATATCTTTAAGGTAAAAAACTGCACTATCCTCTTTAAGGCAGGAATAGTTTAAAACAGGTGTGTTTTCGCACAAATCCTGTACCAATGAGAACACCTTATCTAAAGCAGCTGTATCGCCACAGTTGTAGGAAAATTTACCCACAAGCCCCATTACGGAGCTAAATTTATCAGGCGCAAAAACAACATTTTCCTGTCCTTTGGAGAGGCAGATAATTGCCTTTATCGGCATTTCCCTGTTAAGGCAAATGCCAGACGTACCACTATAGGGCACACCACCTACGAGGGCTTTTTTGCCTTTGAAATAAAGCCCTGCTCGGTCACCATTTACTACTGTGGCGCCCAAATTTTTCTCCCAAAGAGAGGCTTGTGTGGATTTACCCACCTGCTTGTCGCCAGCAAAAAGGATTGCCTCACCCTTGTAATCAACAAATGAACAATGGAGAATACCTATGCCCTTTTGCAGTAAAAGCTGTGGTAAATCTATACTCTCAAACACTAAAAAATCGGTAATTTCACCACTGTAATTAATATACAGCTTGCTCTCATTTTCAAGGCAGGAAACATCCTTATAGCCCTTGCTTTCCGAACTGAAAAAGGCTGTAAATTTCCTTGTTGTGATACCTGTACAAACACTGTATTTTTCACTTAAAACAGCGCAATTATCTGTTTTTTCAGGTAATTTTTTGACACGAATTACCTCAATTATATAGTCGGAATTTTGGGCTGTTGGGTCAAGAAAGGCAGAATAATTCCCTTCAAAAGTAATGTTTTCGGGACACCTTATTTCTATTGTACAGCCACAAAAAGTGTATTTATTAACCTGCATAATCAACAAAAACCACCTCACTGTCACCTACTGTAAAGTGGGGTGCAGGAAGCTGCTGTATTTCATCCACCTTAAGACCGGAGGCTTTTGTACGGAAGGTAATACCACCGAAGTAATTGCCTGAATCGTCTTTTTTCTTATAATAAACGTAGATTTCCGACTCACAGTCGGTAGTGGAAATATTTTTTATGTTTATAGTTTTATTATTTGCCTGAAGCAAAAATCGATTTTCACAAAGTGACACGTTGGTGGGAAAATCCACCCTGTTTTCCACACGAAAATCCTTTATTTCTTCGACTTTTCCAAGGGTCTGACCCTCTTTTTCAAGCACAGTCATAGTAGCACCTGCAAGGAGTGTTGTAGCCTCAAATAAGAGTTCTTTTTCTGTGGTTAATACATATATTCTTGCAAGCTGAATATCCTTTGCAGAATTGTTTTTCACCTTAACAGCAGCAACGTTTTCTTTGTTTTCGAAGCTACTATCCTCAATAAATTCCCCTGTATACAGGAAACAGTCCAATACAGAAATATCTGTATCAACCATTAACGGAAAATCATCATCAGTATATGTTTTATCATTTTTCTCTTTCAAGCAGCCACTCATAAAAACAGTTGCAAAACAAAGAGAAATTGCTAAAAAGCTTTTTAAAAATTTCATATTTTCACCATAAAAGTCTTAAAAGCCGGGTCACCCGAACGGGTGACTCGGCTTATTAAAATCAGGAACCAAGAACACGAGCATCAGCTATCGGCACACCGTAGCAAATACCGAAATCTTCAGGATTATCCACCTGGAAATCGCAGTTTGTTGCAGTGAAAACTGTAATACCCGGGTTATCGGGAATACCTACAGCACAGCTATATGCTGCCTGATTACTCTCTAAAGAGCAGCCACCTGAGGCATTTGTTGCCAGATTAAAAAACTGAAATGAAATACTTGGTTTCACATAATTTTTCATACGGTAGCACCTCCAAACAAGCTTAATATTTTTTGTAACAGAGCGAAAATGAGCTGAACGATTCTGTAACCGAAGGAACCACTACCTATTGAACCGTTGATTATTGAATTAAAGTCCTCATCATCGTCTTCTGTTTCGGTATCCTCCGGAGTATCAGTATCCTCACCCTGGTCAGGTGTTGAATCAGTTACCTTAGCAGAAACGATAATTGTTTCACTTTCGTTGTTTTCTTCATCGTATGCCTTAACGTCGAAGTAGATATCGCCCTCTGTTTCAGGCTGGAAGGTATATTGCCATACCTTGTTGCCGTCTTCGTCGGTATCGTAATCTGTAAGGTCAACGCCGTCAACAGTTACTCTTGTAACCTCCGGGCTTGTGGTTATTGTAAACTCACCCTTACCATCCTGAATATCGAACTCTGCAGGTGCAGAAATTGTGATATTCTCTTTAGCAACAGGATTAAACTCAGGCTCTTGTGGTTGGGCAGCACGAGCCATAGCAGCGTAAGCAAGAGGAGCTGTCTGCTCATTTGCAAATATGCTGAAGGTTTGTGCACCACTATCCTTGAAGCCCCACTTAAGAGATGTAAGTGAAATTACAACATCTGTATCGGATGTATTCATAACAACAATTGGTGCTGCTGTTTCATATACACCCTCACCAAGCCTTGCCTGATTCCACTCTACAACAGAATCCAGCTTGTAGAACTGCTCTGTAGCACTTGTGAGTGTAATTACACTTGGCTTAAGCTGGTTAGCATTCATAACTGTTACCTTAGCATCGCCATTGTTACCGATAAGCTTCATACCTATCTGCAGGCTTGCAAGCTCAAGGTTTGATGAAGCAGAGATATTGAATGCTATAGCCTGACCCTTACCGAGGTAAACCTCATTCTTAGGACCATTCTTTACATAGTTTGTAATTGCATTTACAGCATCAGGGTCAATGTTGCCACCATCGAAATAAAGTGAACTATTTTCGTGAGTATTAACAATGTAATCACCATTAGCATCCTTTTCGATGATTGTATCACGAAGCTCAAGGTACTCTGTGCCAAACTCACCGTCTGCAAGGTAAGCGTCGTTAGCAACATCATTATCGCTGCCCATTGGCTCAATAATTCTTACAGAGTCAACGTAAACGCCGTATTTACCTGCCTTTGTAATGTCGAATGCACTTGAGTACATAGGCTCAACAACAACGTCGTATGTGCCGTAGGAGAGGTCACGAATACGGAATGCAGGTACCTGGAAGATAGCACCCTTGTCTGCTGCCACATAGCCACCTTCACCATCGTTGAGAGAGCTATCGTAGGCATAGCCGTGATATGTGCTTACCATATAGCCTGTAACCTTCTTGCCACCCTGGTAGAGTGAAACAGTAAGGAGACCTGCTTTATTATCTGTTACGCTAAAGAAGTCAATACCTGTACCTGTAAATGTAAACTTAGCCTTTGGAGCCTTACCTACAGAGTTAATATCAACTGAAACGTACTTTGCACTACCCATTGAGTAGGTTGTGCTGTCATTATATGCAGAGTCTGTACCGTAAACATTGTCAGCATCTGCAATTGCAAATGTGAATTTGCCCGGTCTGTCCTCTGACTGGAAGCGCTCACCTACAGGTGTACCAACATCTTCCCAATTGTAGTTATAGGTTACACCCTTCTTTTCTACAGTTGAGTTTTCGAAGGTGAACATTGTTTCCTCGAAGTAGATGCTTGCAGCAGGGATAACTGTTACTGTTGTGTAGTAGTATTCTCCACCTGCTGTAAGGTATTCATAGTAGAATACGATTTCGCTTGTATAATTTGTACCATTTGGTCTGTAAACAATGTTGTTGCCATCAATTGTTGCAGTACCGTTTGCAAGTGTAATAGTGTCTGCCTTGCCTGTAAGACGGCTTGAAGGGTAGGCGCCTGTGTTAAGCACTGTGCCACCCTGTACACCTGTACCAACAGCAGTAAGTGTACCACCACTCATATTAATGTCATTTACAAGAACATTAATCTTAACAGGGAGACCAAAGTCGATAACAACTGTATCAGCAGCAAGCTGAGGGTCTTTTATTTTCCATGTCGAGAAGAGGTTTACTGCCTTCTCTGAATTCATAATAGTTTCTGCAGTTACTGTTTCACCAGCTGCATTAACCCAACCGAGGAAATCATAGCCGTAGCGTGTTGGAACAGGATGCCCACCTTATTCAGTACCATATGTTACTGTTTTTGCTGTTTCATAGGAAACGCCTTCTGCGACTGT
>JAZSJL010000353.1:0-4162 GCA_045534355.1 Acutalibacteraceae bacterium | reverse complement strand
TCCGACTTGTTAATTGTTTTAAAGGTCTTTTTCTTTGTCTTTTTCTCAAAGGTGATTGTTTCGTTTTCAATAACATTAACAATCTTTTCGTGAAGCTCCTTTGGGCTTTCACTTGGTATTTCCACGCTGTATTCACCCTTGAAAATTTCCTGCTGTTTATTTACAGGCTCTGCAATTTCAAGGAATTCAATACCCGGCACCATAACTGAATTGAGCTGTTCTACAACTCTTTCCATTGGGTAGCTGTCGTCATTTAATCTTATATCAAATGGTTCTCTTAAAGCCTCAACACCTAAAGGCAGAGATAAGCCGAACACAAGGTACGGATGAGGGTTAAAGCCCTCTGTATACCACAACGGAATATCGGTTCTGCGAAAGGCTCTTGTCATACACCTTGTAATATCAAGGTGAGAAATGTACTTTGCAGTATCTTTTTTATTAAACCAGATTCTGACTGAGCGCATCGCACTTACCTCCATTCAATTTATTTGAGCCACAGCCTGCGCATTGCTGACGGCAGTTACGTGTAGCTTCAGCCTTTTTAGCCTTTTCATTTTCCTTTATTAAGAATTCCTTAGTAATACCTGAATTTATGTGATCCCAAGGAAGAATTTCCTCGTAGGAACGGGCTCTGCTTGTGTAGAAGGCTGTGTCAATACCACATTCCTCAAAAGCCTTTGCCCAGCCCTCAAGGTTGATTTTATCGTCCCAGCTGTCGAAGGTACAGCCGTTGTTATATGCTGCTAAAATAACGTCGCAAAGCTTTCTGTCGCCACGGGCAAACACACCCTCAAGGAAGGTAAGCTCCGTATCGTGGAAACGGAAGGTTATTTTCTTTGTAGTGCAGGTTTCAAGTAAAAGCTGTTGCTTTCGCTTAAGCTCCTCTTTAGTATCCATTGGTGCCCATTGGAATGGTGTGCAAGGCTTTGGTACGAAGGAGGAAACACCTGCGCTTACAGTACAGCCCTTGCCCTTTGGCTTATCGGGGTTATTGTAAAACTCATTAACAACCTTTTGCGAAAGCACGTTTATACCTACAACGTCGTCATCAGTTTCGGTGGGAAGTCCAATCATAAAGTAGAGCTTAACAGCAGTCCAGCCACCAACAAAAGCTTTTCTGCAGGTAGATAAAATTTCTTCCTCGCTGATGTTTTTGTTTATAACGTCACGGAGCCTTTGTGTGCCTGCCTCTGCAGCAAAGGTAAGACCTGAACGGCGCACAAGGGAAAGCTTTTCTTTAAGCTCATCGGAGAAATTATCTATACGAAGGGAAGGCAATGAAACGTTAATTTTATCGGGGATTGTCCAACCCAAAAGCTCCTCTAAAAGCTCTGTGATTTTTGTGTAGTCGCTTGTGGAGAGTGAGCAAAGTGAAAGCTCATCGTAGCCACTTGTACAGGCAAGTCTTTTACTCTGCTTGCTGATTGTTTCAACACACTTTTCTCTTATAGGTCTGTACCAGAAGCCTGCCTGACAGAAACGGCATCCACGAATACAGCCCCTGAATATTTCGTGAACAACTCTGTCGTGAACAACCTCAACAAATGGTACAACAAATTTTTCGGGGTAGAAAATATTATCTAAATCAGCAACAACTCTTTTATTTACCCTTGCAGGAGCGCCGTTTGTAGCCCGAACACTTGCGATTGTGCCATCCTCATTGTAGGTAATATCATATAAAGAAGGTACGTATATACCCTCAATCTGACTTGCTGCAACTAAAAATTCTTTTCTTGATTTACCTGCCTTTTTGTATTCGTTTAAGAGGTCGATGAATTCGAGCATCATCTCTTCGCCTTCACCAATCTGAAAAGCATCTATAAAATCTGCTAATGGCTCAGGGTTGCACACACACGGTCCACCTGCAATAACAACAGGGATATCGAGAGTATCTCCCCTGTCCTTGCTTTTGAGAGGGATTTTGGCAAGGTTGATCATATTTAAAACGTTGGTGTAGCTGAGCTCGTACTGGAGTGTAAAGCCCACAATATCAAAGTCAAGTAATGCATCTCTGCTTTCAAGGGCAAAAAGAGGTATATCTCTTTCTCGCATGATCGCTTCCATATCGGTATCAGGGGCAAAAACTCTTTCGCACCAATAGTTGTCCTTGGAGTTTATAAGACTATATAAAATCTTCATTCCAAGGTGGCTCATACCGATTTCGTAGGTATCGGGGAAGCAGAACGCAAAGCGTATATCAATATCCTTTAAATCCTTGTTAACTGAATTAAGCTCACCACCTGTGTACCTTGCAGGCTTCTGCACAAGTGGTAAAATTGCTTCAATTTTCTCTTTAAGCATTGTTTCAACTCCATATAATTTCGACAATATTTTACTTTATAACATTTTACTATAAATGCAATTAATAATCAAGTAAAGTATTTATTTTTTAAGTACCATTGATAGCACCATAAATAGAGAAAAAGCTCTCTGCAATAGCTTACAGAGAGCCCTCGTGTTAATTATTTTTGTAAACTCTTAAAATACCCAAAGGGCGAAATGAGAAGAAATTACCCTTGGATAATTCCTTTAATTATTGATTGTAGATAAGACACATCCACCGTCCTACTGTATTATTCCATCTCGCTAAAATCTTCCGGCATAATTATTGTTCCATCGGAACCATCTGCTATATTTGTTGCTACCTCAGACAGATTAACCTGAGATTTATCAACTTCTTCAATGATAATTTCAGGTGGATTTCTGTCAAATTTAGTATCAGCATCACCTTTTGGACCTGAAAAAGAAACCTCAAACAGTATTTCGGCACCACCAGGAATGAGGAAGGTATCATATCCACTTTTTTCATCAAAGCCATTCAATACTCGTGTATCAATCAAGCCGTGCTTGTATTCAGTTTTGAAATTACCTTTGATATTTATATATCTATCCTCAAGCGTGTTGTTAATTAATACTATTTGTGTATCAAAAACTACGTTATTGCCCTCGATTGAATAATCACTTAAACTTGACATTGCTATTGTAAAATTTTCGTTTTGTTTACTTTCAGATTGGTTGCAACCCGCAAGAACAAAAAAGAATATTGCACAAACCAAAGTAAAAACTAAGCTTTTTTTCATTTTGAAAACCTTCCTTTCGACCAATAGAGAAAATCAAGGGAACAGTTTTATACTTGGGTGATTTTCCGATAAAAACTTCCCTTGATTTGTATGATTAAATTATCCCCGTACAATTTCTTAACTTGCAACTATGTTCTTAAATTTATAGTATCACAAGAAAAGACTTATTTCAATCTATTGAAAACAGAGGGCAAAGGGTGCTGTGGAGCTTAGCGTGGAACCACAGCAAGCAGTGAGTTAAAATATGTCGAATCCTCAAGTAAAAAATGTCCTCAAGTAAACAAGAATCCTCAAGTAAAAGCATTATGTTTTCGCATAGAAAGGTCTGCTCTCTTCTAAACCTGATTTTGCCCTCCATCTATATATGTCAAAAATTTCAAAATGTTTCAATTTTTTTACAATTTTTTTCAATTATTTTTTCGTTTTGTAGGGTTTCACAAATGATTAAATGTTTATTTGGTAAATATAACATAGATTAGCTGTTGTTTATAACCTTTATTTCAATTTAAACACCATAGATAGCACCATAAATAAAGAAAATATGACAAGTAAGATGTTTTTGGAAATATAAAAATAACTATAGATACTAAAGGCTGTGAACAGAACTGAAATAATAACAGAGCATATTGTTATGACTCTTTCTGCCAGAAAATCATTTATAGCTTCTGTCAACACAATTTTTAGAAATGCTCCACCGTCGAAGGAGTAAAAGGGCAACAAATTAAAGACACCTATAACAAGATTTACTTGTGCAAATAGAGTGTACTTTTCAACACGAATAAAAAAGAAGTACAGCAAAAGATTAAGCAATGGTGCGCATATGCAAATTATAGCTTCCTTTACGGGAGTTAATGCCCTTGTGTTTTTTCTTGAAATATTACCACCTAATGCAGAAAGTGAGATTGATGATATTTCACCACTAAATAAAAGTATTGCAACTATGTGTGCAGCTTCGTGAATAGCTGAGCACAGTAGTGAAAGCAAGTAAATATTAAATTTATCTGTAACTACAAATAACAAAACAAGTGCTAAGAAGCTGAAGCTGACCTTAACACTTGTTCTTTTTATTTTAAACTGCATTT
>JAZSJL010000071.1:0-4386 GCA_045534355.1 Acutalibacteraceae bacterium | reverse complement strand
GGCAATTGCGACCCAACACAATTTTTGGGGGGGACTGTTTCGGTGCCCGTGTGCGTGCCGAAATGCGCAGAAGCATTTCGGGCGAACCTCGCCATCATATTACCCCGTAAGGGGTACTTATTTGTTTTATAGTTATTTTGCGAGGTTCGAAAAGGGCAATTGCGAAAGCAAGCAATATATTGTATCAATCAAAAAACCGAGATGCAAAAATGCATCTCGGTTTTTTAGTGTTTAAAAGCTCTCATAAACCACGGTTTCGCTCATATCTCTGTATTTTGAGTGCATATCAAGTGGTTTTGCATCGTCAGTAGGGTAGCCCATCACAAGTAAAGCAACAGGTACAATGTTTTCGGGTATGTTAAAAGCTTCTTTCGTAGCTGCAGGGTTAAAGTGCATTACCCAACAACAGCCAACGCCCTCGTTGTGAGCGCAGAGCATCATATGTGTTGCAACAATAGCAGCATCAACAGGTGAGGAGAGCGCACCATCGTAAACACGCTTCCAGCTTTCATCTTTGTTGTGGCAAATAAGCATTGCTGTTGGTGTATTAAAGTGACACTTTGTGCAACCCTTAAGCTTTTCGATTGATTCATCTGTGTTAAGCACAAGTATTCTTTGTGGCTGGTTGTTGCAGCCTGTAGGTGCAACGTGCCCTGCCAAAAGTATTTTATTCACAACCTCTTTTGGTAAATGCTCATTCTTAAAGCTTCTTACAGAAAATCTTTCAGCTATTAATTTTTCAAATTCCATAATCTAACCTCTTATATAATTCTTCCTGTACAGCAGTCTGCTTCTGTACCTTCAATTAATACGTTTAATATTTTACCCTGTAAATCACAATCGCCGTAAACCTTAACCGGTGTATAATTTTCCGTGTAGCCCTCTGAGTAACCTTCCTTACATACCTCAAAAAGAACGTTTACTGTTTTACCAATCTGGTTCTCTAAGTATTCTTTTCTGTGCTCCTCGGTTAAGGTAGCCAGGCGATAGGCTCTTTCGTCCTTTGTTGCATTTGTTAATTGCTCCATTCTTGCAGCAACAGTATTTTCTCTGACAGAGTAGGGGAATATGTGAGCCTTTTCAAATTTTATTCTTTTGCAGAATTCTAAGGTTTCTTTAAAGTCCTCCTCTGTTTCTGTAGGGAAGCCCACAAGTATATCTGTTGTTATTGTTGCATCCTTAAAAGCAGAACGAAGCTTTTTAACTAAATTCTCGTAGTATTCTGCTGTATAGTGCCTGTTCATTTTCTTTAATACGTTGTTACAGCCACTCTGTACAGATATGTGGAATTGTGGGCAAAGCTTTTTAATGCTTGAAAGCCCTTCAATCATTTCGTCTGTAATGTGGTCAGGCTCAAGGGAGCCTAATCTAACACGCTCTATTGTATCGTATTTCTCTGCTAATCTTAAAGCGTCAGGCAGGCTGTAGGGCGTGTTTTTGCCGTAGTCGGATAAATTGATGCCTACAAAAACAATCTCTCTGTAGCCGTTTGGGGCAAGGCTTTTAAGCTCTCTGTCAATATCTTCAAGTGGCTTTGAGCGTGAACGACCTCTTGCAGTTGGTATAAGGCAGTAGCTACAGAATCTGTCGCATCCGTCCTGTATTTTCAAAAAGGCTCTTGTGTGCCCGTCGAATCGGGTAATGCCTGTGCTTAAAAGAGCATCTCCTGTTTTGTGCTCGCTATACATATTAATATATGTATTTTGCCTAAGGTATTCGTTAAGAGCTTCTGTGATTTTAGAATTGCTTTTATTACCAAGTAAAATATTAACCTCAGGTAAATCGTTTATTATATGTGGCTCTGCCTGTGAAGCACAGCCTGTAAGAATAATAATACTGTGTGGATTTTGCTTTTTAAACCTTCTTACAGCCTGACGTGTTTTTCTTACACTTTCTGCAGTAACTGTGCAGGAGTTTACAACTATTATATCTGCTTTGCTTACTGTTTTTGTGGCTTCGTGACCACTATTTTCAAAAAGCTCAAGCATTTCTTGTGTTTCGTACTGGTTAACCTTGCAACCAAGTGTATAAAAATAAAACTTCATTATTACCTCTGTTAAATTACATCTGTAAAAAAATCACTCCCGAATTCCTTCGGGAGTGAAATTATATCATATTATAATGATTAGTGCAAGTTATAACAACCTGCTTTATTTTGCAAGGACACCCTTATCTGCAATTTCGGAGAAGCCATAGCCGGAGCCGAAGATACCTGTAATAATATCTTCAAATGTACCGGCAAGAGCTGTAAGGAGTGAATCTGTTGCTGTGTCCTCTTCAGGAGGAAGCTCACCGTTGTGACCAACTCTGTAGATAGCATCCTGAATTCTCTGTGTTGCAGCCTCTGCAGCGATTGGCTCGCAGTTAACTGTATCGTTGAGAAGAGCAAGGCACTCCTGGTATGCATCAATAAGCTCATCAATATCTGCCTGTGAGCAAGTAAGCTCATTGCCTTCAACGTCTACTGTCTTGCCATCCTTGAAGTTTTCGATAAGGCACTCTGCATCACCAATGTTCCAACGACGGATGTCTCTTGTGTTACGGTTGCCGTTGAACTGAGGGAAGTTAGGATTATCGTTTACGCTCTTGATTTCACCTGTGATAAGTCTACCGATAAGTGAAATGATAACGTCGTTTCTACCAACCTCGTGGTACTGACCATGGAAAAGCCATGTTGTATCACGGAAAGCACAATCAGTAACGTCGATGCTGCCGTCAGGGGAGATAACTCTTGAGTCGTCAAAAAGAATCTCGTCAGGAAGAACTGTACCTGCTTTAGCATACATATTTGGTTTACCGAGTGTTGTTGAGTCGATATCAATGATACCGTCACTGTTTGTGGTATCAGATGATCTCATAGCACCAAAGAAGTTGTAATCCTGCTCTGCATAGCTAAGGTTGTAGCAAGCAACATTGTGAACAAGGTTACCGTCTGTTTCTGCAAACTTCTTAAAGTTTTTAACAAGGTTTGAGCTTGCTGTATGGAAATCATCAAGCTTCTTTGCAAGCTCTGCGCACTCAGGGTCACCCCAGATTTCATCGTAGTATTTAGCCTTAACGTCATCGAAACGGTCCTCGGGAATCATAGCCCAGAACTGTGGACAGTAGAGCATAAGTGTTTCTACAATACCATCAACTGCACCTGAAAGAAGTGCGTAAACAACCTCTTTTGGCATAATCTTGAGAGCAATGTTGATTAAGTAACCAAGAGCCTTGTTGTCAGCGTTGGTTTCCATAACCATTGGAAGGAAATCATTAAAGAAGAATTTCTCGTACTCTGGGTGTTCAGGGTCGTTAATCTTGAACTCTCTGAGGTAGAAGTCACCCATAACGTCTGTACCCTGTAAGCAGGAAACAACGTTAACGATTCTGTTAATATCTGTATATCCTGTGTCCTTATAGAGCTCCATATAAGCTGTAATGATAGTACCACCAAGAGAGATTGTAACTATGTTAACCTTTTCGGCACCCTGCTGCTCTTTAACGAACTGAATGTAGTCGTTAAGGCCTCTTGCTGACTCAAGTGGGTCACCAATAAGAGGGAATGCATAGAGGTAAAGTGAGTTTTCATCAAGAATGGCAGCCTGTGAAACTTCACCTGTTGTAACATCAACAGTATCCTCTGTAAGAGTTTTCATAGGAATCATTCTGTAGAAGTAATCTCTGTCGTCCTCGCTCATTTTACCAACCGGCTGGTCATAGTAAACAGTTTTGAGGTTGTTTACAGGCTCACCCTTTTTGTTAGATGCCTGAACTGAGAAAACCTCTTTAACAGTATTGGTAGCGCCTCTGCGGAAGTTGCCGTTCTTATCGCTCTGTGTGATAAGTGCAGTTGCAAGAGGTGCAGCAAGGTTGTTCACAATTGTAGGAACAAGGTTGCTTGTGTCAAGAATAAGAAGACCACCTGAAAGCTCTTCGCCGTTTGCATTGTATGCAGGGTCACCGTTCTCATCTGCAACGTAGGAGATTGACTGGCTGATACCCGGAATAATGATTGTTGGGTAAACAGTAGCATCCTTCTGACCTGCAAGAAGAGGCTTGGATGTGCCGGAGAAGAAATCCGGTGTGTTTTTCATAAGTTCGATTGCTTCGTCGATGCTGTCAGCATTAAGAATAGCTGCTGCATCTAAATTAAGTAAGCTTGTGATACCTACAACGCCTACAGAGAGTGTTAATACTACTGCAAGAATGATAGATATTACGCGTCTGCTTGTCTTTTTCATAGAAAAAGCTCCTCCTTAGTTATAATACAGAAATAATATACCACACCAATAAAAAAATTACAATATATATTAGTATATTTTTTTCAACAAAAAGAAGTGTCAATATTTGTTGACATTGATGTTAAAGGCAGATATAATTTAATAAGTAAAATAAACAGCAGGA
>JAZSJL010000244.1:0-2062 GCA_045534355.1 Acutalibacteraceae bacterium | reverse complement strand
CTTGGCCTCCGACTTCCTGGCATTGTTCCTTTATGGTATGGATGTTATGGGCGATGCTCTGAAAAAGAGCGCAGGTCGGAAACTGAAAACAATTCTTGGTAATTTAACTTCCAACAAGTGGAAAGGATTTTTACTTGGTCTTGGTGTAACTGCCATTATTCAGTCTTCTTCTGCTACAACCGTTATGGTGGTTGGTTTTGTTACGTCGGGACTTTTGACCTTAAAGCAATCCATAGGCATTATTATGGGTGCAAATATCGGTACAACCGTAACATCCTGGATTTTGAGCCTTGGAGGTATTTCGGGTGATAACATATTCATACAATTTTTAAAGCCCACCTCCTTCACACCTGTGCTCGCACTTATCGGTACAATTTTGATAATGGCAGGCAAAACATCAAAGAAAAAGGACGTAGGTAACATTCTTCTCGGCTTTGCCGTGCTTATGTTTGGTATGGACACTATGTCGGGTGCTGTAAAGGGACTTGCAGATATACCTGAATTCCAACAGCTTTTTGTTATGTTTAAAAACCCGATTTTAGGTGTACTTGCAGGTATGTTTTTAACTGCAATAATTCAGTCGAGCTCTGCTTCTGTTGGTATTTTACAGGCACTTTCTGCAACAGGACAGGTTTCCTTCGGCGCTGCGATACCCATTATTATGGGTCAGAATATAGGAACCTGTGTTACTGCCTTGCTTTCATCCTTCGGCAGTAACAAAAACGGCAAACGAGTTGCTGTTGTGCATTTATCATTTAACGTTATAGGTACAGTCGTTTGCTTGGCAATATTCAGTGCTGTATCATATATTTTAAAGCCGGTATTCTTAAATGAAGCCTCCTCGCACCTTGGCATAGCACTTGCACACTCTGCTTTTAATATTATCTGCACAATTATCCTCTACCCTGCCTCTGCACTACTTGAAAAGCTTGCATATAAGGTTGTGCCACTAACAGAGGACGAAAAAGAAGAAAAAATTGAAATTGACGAAAGACTGCTTGCTACACCTTCTATCGCTCTGAGCCAATGCAATTCGATTGTGACAAAAATGGCTGAAATCACTACAGAGGCTTACAGGAGGAGCTTGAATTTACTCGACAAATACGACTTTGCTTCAGCAGAAAGGGTACGAAAATCAGAGAAGCTTATTGATAAATACGAGGATACTCTCGGTACGTTTTTATCAAAGCTCAGCACTCACCCTATAAGCGACAGCGACAGCCGTCTTTCTGCTGTGCTTCTTAAGGTTATTGGTGACCTTGAAAGAATATCTGACCACGCTGTAAACATTGTTGAATCTGCAGAGGAGCTTGAAGAAAAAGGAATTGACCTTACAGCAAATGCAAGAAAAGAGCTTAAGCACATTATAAATGCTGTTGAAGAAATACTCGACCTTTCATACACAGCATTTGTAAATAACGACTATGAGCTCGCTATGAAGATTGAGCCCCTCGAGCAGGTTATCGATGAGCTCAAGGAGTACCTTCGTGATTGCCACATAGTAAGACTCCAGAAGGGCGAATGTACTATTGAAGCAGGCTTTGTATGGTCAGACCTTTTAACGAACCTTGAAAGAACCTCTGACCACTGCTCAAACATTGCGCTTTGCATAATTGATGCAAAAGAGAACAATATGAATCTCCACGCATCAGGCAAAAAGCTCAAAAAAGATAAGGAACACTTCGTGCAGCAATACTACGAATATGCTGAAAAATACTCATTTAAAAATTAAAATAAGGGCTCCCCACTACAGGAGCCCTAAAATTTTACACAAAAATAGCATTTCAAAATTACTCATTTATAACATATTTTTAGAACATTTTGCCAACAGAAAAAAAATAACTCAAATTTCTTGACAATATATTAATTGAGCATTAAAATTCTATATGTAAAAAAGTTTATTAACTACAAAAGTAGTAATTGAAGGAGAGATTTATTATGAAAAAACTCTACGAAGGTAAAACAAAAGACGTTTACGAGCTTGAAAACGGCAACGTGCTTCTTAAGTTCAAGGATGATTGCACAGGTAAACACGGCGTTTTCGATCCGGGTGAAAACAGTG
>JAZSJL010000077.1:0-2154 GCA_045534355.1 Acutalibacteraceae bacterium | reverse complement strand
TCCTGCTTTCTCAAACGGAAGCTTTGTGCCATCTGCTGTCTTTACTGCCCCAATACCTTTGCATTGCACAGTACATTTTCTTCCTGCAAGGCTTTTTATTTTAAGGGAAACAACCTTACCTCCCTTAAGCTCTGCTGAAACAAGGAATGCACCGTCTGCACGCAGGTTTTCAAAGTAAGCATCATCATTCTTTTTCCAGCAAGGGAATATTCTGATAACACCTTGGTGGCTTTGCATAAGCATTTCATTTATAGTAGCAGGTATTGTTGTAAGGTGCTCTATACCACCACCGTGGTGTCGAAAAAGTCTGTTGGGCAAGGCGAATTCTTCAATATTCCGGTGTATACCTTCAATAAGAAAATCAGGATCAACGCCTATTCTTGCACCTGCAGGAAGGTATGAGTTTGAGCCGTTATCATCAAGCCTTCTATCGTTGATAAAATATGTATTCCTTGCAATTTCAAGAAGCTTTTCATTTGAAGAAAGACCGATTTGCGATGCAGGATAGATATGCTGAAGTCCTACTGTATTATCATCTCTCCAGCGAATACCAAAGCTTGAGTACCTGAAGCACCTTTTACCCTTTTTAATAAAGGTTGGGAAATCTGTTAGGTTTTCAATAATATCTTCCCACAAAGCATATTTTTCGGGGTTAAGACCAAGGGTTGTTGCCATATCATAGATACCGTCAAACAAGAGCTTAACAAGTCCCAATGAGTTTATGGCATTTATGGTGTTCACCTGACCAAAATGGGTAATATATTTGAAATCCTTTCCACGATAGTATGGTATTTCGTGAGCAGCATCACCCTTGATTATATACTTGCCGTTTTTCTTAACAAGGTAATCCTCCCAGAATTTTGCTGTATTCAGCACGAAATCATAGTAATTCTCTGTAGCGTATTCCTTGTCGTAGGTTGCAAACCAATGCATTATCGGAATTACACAAGCATAGGCAGCGTGGCTCTTCTGACCTAAGAAGAGTATGCCGTGCTCCTTGCAATCTGCCTGAGAGTAAACATCAAGAGCTTTAGGTCCGAAGCTTACAGGGAACGCATAGCCACCACAGCCGAAAAGCTTTGCCATTCTTTCGGCTTCGCTTTTCATATCATTAATCGGTGCCATATAGCCATCCTCAAAAAGCTCGGGATGGTTTGATGAGCACACACAGTAATACGGTGCCTCGTAGTTGTAATTCATATGGTAATCCCCTGCCCAAGGGAAGAAGTCATCGGTTATAAAGTTACCGAATAATCCCGGAGGGAATTTCTTGTTCCCCATACACCCTGCAAGGTGGTAAAGGCTTGAGTTATAGAAGGCTTCTATCTTCTTATCCTGCAGAGTTACCTTTGAAGCAGAGAAAAAGCCTTGCCACTTCTCAAGGGTTTTTACCTTAAGAGCATCGTAGTCACCTTGGTTTACTAACTCTATAGCACCCTTCGTGTAATCCTCTGCGTCAAAATTAGTTGCCACACCTACACAATAGCGAGTTACCTTGAAGCCGTCTGCTGTATTGGAGCAAAGCTCCTTAAGACAAACAGCAACGGCTGTTTCTCTGTCTACCTCTTTACCACAAAATCTACGAGAACAGCACCTTACACCGTTCTCTTCAAAGGATAAATTTTCCGAATTACAGGTATCGGGAAGGCTGATATATACATTATGTAAAGCTTCACCGTCGGGCACCTTGATTTCAAAACAAACTATATTTTGCGGTGCCACAAAAAGCTCGATTTCAGTATTACCGAACTTGCATTGAAGTAAGCCTTTATCAAAATACTGCTTAATATTGTACTCCTGAAGGTTGATGTTTTCGATTACTAAATCACCAACTGCTTTTATGCCACCATCCTTATGGGCGCCAACCACAAACTTCCAGAAGTCACACTTGGAAAGGTGGATAACCAGATTTTTTTCATCGTTATCGAAAACAATGCCTAAATCCCCATTACCGGTCATTGCACCTGCCGGAATTTTGTAAACTATACCTGCGCTTGTTTTGTTCACAGGTTTTGATGTTATTTCGTTAAAATATGTGTTCATTTCTATCACCTTAATTCTTCGATAAAAGCGTCTGCTTCTTTTCTCGTTTTAAAAATTATAATTTCTTTACCCTCTTTATATTGCTCTAACAAATTATATATCTAAGTCGGA
>JAZSJL010000306.1:0-2026 GCA_045534355.1 Acutalibacteraceae bacterium | reverse complement strand
ATATAGATAAAATTCATCTTGGCACCATTCAGGATTACGGCATTAAGGATAGTAATAATATGGGTGCTGCAATGGCCCCTGTAGATTGGAAAATAGAACCATAAATTAAGCGAAAAGCAACACAAAATCTTACACAAATTTCGACAAGAAAGGTGGTGAAAACGCCCTATTTTACTGGGGTTATGGGTGTTTTAGGGTTAGCAAATTTAAAGATGAGTCAACCGCTCAAAAACGCTCGTTTACAAGTTGTTTACAATTAATTTTTGACACAAAAACCAGCGTTATTATTACAACAAAGAAAAATGAAAGGATGAATCAAATGAAAATTACATACCGTGAAGTAAACGATTATCTTATTCCGAATCTCAAACTGCCGCCTGAAGAAGCAAATATCAGACTCGGGAAATGGGGAATGATGCACAAGACCTATCTTGAAAAGCATAAGAAGGTGCTTTTCAGCTCACTTCTTATTAAAGGCAAGCTGTATCAACACTGTGCCGAAATTGAAAAACAGGCAAATGAAATGTTTGAGCTTTTGATTGAGCAAATGAAAGTGGCTGAAGGTGTTACAGAGCAACTGAAAGAGGATTATCAGATGGAGTGGGTGCAGAGGATGGGAAATATTGATGCAAGGGCGAGGGAGGTTGTTATCAAGGAACTTATTTATGTATAAAAAACGAGGAACTGTCTTGGTTAGATAGCTCCCGTTATCATTATTAAAATAAATTATTGCATTCATCAATGATTTAGAATTTGTAAGTTTAAAACTATAAATTTACTGGATACAATTTGAACAATTGGAACATATGCTTTTACTAGTTGTAATAGTTTGACAGATATATTTAAAAGAGGGCTTGAACCATAAAAATATATCCCGTTAAGTAAGCATTTTCTGCACTTAACGGGATTTTTCTTATTCAAGCATCAGTTTAACCCTGCAAACACCAAGTGCACTTTCACGCTTGATAATTGTCTCAGGAATTCTCGACAGCCACTTTTTGCTGAAATTAGTGTTGTTGTAATAGCAGTCAAAGCTTGCAACAGGCAACACTACCCACTCACTGTCTTCGGGTTTGTTGGCAAGACAGTAGCAGACCACATCCCGCACAGCTTCAAAGGGTAACCCCTTTTCTTCACACATAACAACCTTTGAATAGAATTCAGTCGGTAAAGAAGCTGCTTCCATTCTTAAGGGGCCGAGTTCAAGTGCATCTGCAATAATATAGTCAAACTTCAGCACCCAAGTCCCTTTTGTATTTATGGAAAAAGCGGGAATCTGCATTTGTTTAACCTTGTTCTTCCAAGGCGTTTCAAAGTTCTTGGCTATTAAAGATATTCGCTCAAGGTTGTCGGCACTTATTACACCGGAATTGCACAAGGCAAACATGTGTATATTTTTGATGTGACTGTAAAACCAGCCTTTGCCATCTTCGGTTACAAGCTCAGGGAAATCTTTATGCAAATGCTTGAAGTTTACATCTGAACCGTTCTTTTCTTCGGGTACACTGCACCAAGCATAAAGAGCGTTTCTTGCATATTCAATTCTGTCATAAGGATTTCCGCCCTTTAAGCTTCCGTCAGTATTGTGATAGAGATAACCTCTTGCAATTACTGTGAGTATTCTGCCGAGGCCCTCGAATTCAGTCAGGGTTTTAAAACTGAACCTGCCGAGAAATGAAAGGTCTTTTTTATTTATGCAAAAGTATGAGGGTTTATTTACATAGCTCTGAAACTCTTTCCATTCATTTGTCATTGCCATAACCTCCACTTCTTCTTTTTTGTTTCCTCGGTCGGAATATTACTGTCAAGGGTTAATCGTAATACGGTGTCAGGTAAAACCTCAAGAGCAAACTTTCTTTTGCCTAGAGCCACAGCACATTTTACCACATCCTCAGGATTGAGTGGTGGTGCGGCATCTCTTGTTCTTATGGGAAACATAATATGCTTGCAGTTGGCGATAATCTGATTTTTAGCATCAACGGTATGCTTTATACCTGAAACCATAGCCTTCATCTGAGGTGTGTCT
>JAZSJL010000355.1:0-2400 GCA_045534355.1 Acutalibacteraceae bacterium | reverse complement strand
CCTACACAGGTATGGACCTTGAAGGTAAGGAGTACGAGCCACTCTTCAGCTACGTCAAGCCTATCTGTGAAAAGCAGAATAAAAAGGCATTCTTTATCACAGCAGACAGCTACGTTACAATGACAGACGGTACAGGTATCGTTCACATTGCTCCTGCATTCGGTGAGGATGACGCTAAGGTTGGCAGACGCTACGATTTACCATTCGTACAGCTTGTAGACGGTAAGGGCGAAATGACAGCTCCTACACCATACGAGGGTACATTCGTTAAAAAGGCAGACCCACTTGTGCTTGTTGACCTTGAAAAGGCAGGCCTTCTCTTTGATGCTCCAAAGTTTGAGCACGATTACCCACATTGCTGGAGATGTGATACACCACTCATCTACTACGCAAGAGAGTCCTGGTTTATTAAAATGACAGAGGTTAAGGACGACCTTATCAGAAACAACAATACAATCAACTGGATTCCTGAAAGCATCGGCAAGGGTCGTTTCGGCGACTGGCTCCAGAATGTTCAGGACTGGGGTATTTCAAGAAACAGATATTGGGGTACACCACTTAATATCTGGGAGTGTGAATGTGGTCACCTTCACTCAATCGGCTCTATTGAAGAGCTTAAGTCTATGAGCTCAAATTGTCCTGATGAAATTGAGCTTCACAGACCATATATTGATGCAGTTACAATCAAGTGTGATAAGTGTGGTGGCGAAATGCACCGTGTACCGGAGGTTATTGACTGCTGGTTCGACTCAGGCGCAATGCCATTTGCACAGCACCACTATCCATTTGAGAACAAAGACCTTTTTGAGTCACAGTTCCCTGCAGACTTCATTTCAGAGGCTGTTGACCAGACTCGTGGTTGGTTCTATTCACTCCTTGCTATTTCAACACTTATTTTTAATAAGGCACCATATAAGAATGTTATCGTTCTCGGTCACGTTCAGGACGAAAACGGACAGAAGATGAGTAAGTCAAAGGGCAACGCTGTTGACCCGTTCGATGCACTCGAGAGCTACGGTGCAGACGCTATCCGTTGGTACTTCTACACAAACTCTGCTCCATGGCTTCCAAACCGTTTCCACGGCAAGGCAGTTATTGAAGGTCAGCGTAAGTTTATGGGTACACTCTGGAACACATATGCATTCTACGTGCTCTATGCTAATATTGATAAATTTGACCCGTCAAAGTACAGCCTTGAGGATTGCAAGCTTACTGTAATGGATAAGTGGCTCCTTTCAAAGCTCAACTCTATGGTTAAGTCTGTAGACGATAACCTTGCTAACTACAAGATTCCTGAGGCTGCAAAGGCTCTTCAGGAGTTTACAGATGAAATGAGTAACTGGTACGTGCGCCGTGGTCGTGAGCGTTACTGGGTACAGGGTGAAACAGAGGATAAGACAGCAGCATATATGACTCTTTATACTGCTCTTACAACTACTGCAAAGGCTGCTGCTCCAATGATTCCGTTTATGGCAGAGGCAATCTACAGAAACTTTGTTTGCAACGTAGATAAGTCAGCTCCTGAAAGCGTACACCTTTGCTCATTCCCTGAGGTTGATGAAACACTCATTGACAAAGAGCTTGAAAAGAATATGGATGAGGTTGTAGCAATTGTTGTTCTCGGCAGAGCAGCAAGAAACGGCTCAAATATGAAAAACCGTCAGCCTTTGAGCACAATGTACGTTCAGTGCGAAAAGAAGGTTGAAGGCTACTTTACAGATATTATTCGTGAAGAGCTTAACGTTAAGAATGTTGATTTCATTGAAGATGCAAGTAGCCTTGTTTCGTATATCTTTAAGCCACAGCTTCGTACAGTTGGCCCCAAGTTCGGCAAACAGCTTGGTGAAATCCGAGTAGCTCTTGATGCTCTCGATTCATCTGCAAAAGCAATTCTCGATGCAGAGGGCAAGCTTACACTTGAGCTTCCAAGTGGTACAGTAGAGCTTCTTGCAGAGGATATCCTTCTTGAAACAAAGCAGAAGGAAGGCGTATTTACAGTTTCTGACAGAGGCGTTACAGTTGCTCTCGATACAGAGCTTACACCTGAGCTTATTGAGGAGGGCTTCGTAAAAGAGCTTATCAGTAAGATTCAGACAATGCGTAAGGATTCTGATTTCAACGTTATGGACAGAATCACAGTTGCCCTTTCAGGCAATGCTAAGGTTCTTGAAATTGCAAAGAATAACGAAGCTGCAATTTCAACTGTTGTTCTCTCCGATGTAATCACCGAAGGTAACGGCGACGGCAAGGAATGGGATATTAACGGTGAAAAAGTAACAATCGCTGTTGTAAGAGTCTGATATTTGGCGAATAACTTTGGCTTGCTACCTCGCAGTATCTGTATACAGCGTCGGTAACAAGCCTTCGTTCTTCATCCAAATCTCAAACTCTTGGCGGGTT
>JAZSJL010000284.1:0-4818 GCA_045534355.1 Acutalibacteraceae bacterium | reverse complement strand
ATGTTAAGTAGAGTAAATAGTGGTTTTCACCATTCAATAAGCCTGTAAGCACGAAGCCTGCACCAACAAGTAATGCCGAAATGATAAGTGTAATTTTTACTCCTGCTTTTTTACAAATCTGGCTACCGAAGAAGGCGCCTAAGCAGAAGAAACACATCGTAATGGTAAAGTTAAGTGCAAGCACTGAATCGCTCCACCGGAATACTGCTTTAAATGGTATTTTTAATATGGACCAGGCGTACAGTACACCTGAAAAAAGCATAGCGAAAACGCCTGTTGCAAGGTATGCCCAGCGAATATTTATATTAGTTTTGTTTTGCATATTAATCACCCCTGAATATTCAAGAATTATAGCACAATAAATATAAATTATCAAACATAAATTTATTAAATTAATAAAAAATAATGATGTCAATTTTACTTTGTTGCTAAAAAAACATAAATATGATAATATTAAAAGGAAAAGAGGTGCGCTATGCAGTATTTTATTTCATTTTTAGAGGGTGTTATTACATTTATTTCACCTTGCCTTTTGCCTATGCTACCTATTTATATCACTTATTTTGCAGGTGGTCAGGAGAAGGAAACAGGTAAAACAGTCAAAAATGCTTTGGGCTTTATTTCAGGCTTTACAATTATATTTGTGCTAATGGGTGCCCTTGCAGGTACAATAGGCAGATTATTAACTGAATATAAAACTATTGTGGATATTGTGACGGGGGCTATAGTAGTTCTTTTTGGACTTAATTTCCTTGGCGTTTTAAAAATCAATATTTTCAAAGGCTCAAAATCAGCAAAGAAGGATAATTTAGGCTTTTTCTCGTCTATGCTGTTTGGCATTGTTTTCTCTGTAGGCTGGACTCCCTGCGTAGGTGCTTTTTTAGGCTCTGCATTAATGCTTGCTGCAAACCGTGGTACAGTCGCTGAAGGTATCGTAATGCTTTTATTGTATTCTTTAGGTCTTGGCATACCGTTTTTCATAAGCGCTATTCTTATCGATAAGCTTAAGGGTGCGTTTACCTTTATAAAAGCACACTATAAGGTAATAAATGTTATTTGTGGAGTATTTTTAATTGTTATTGGTGTGCTTATGGCAACAGGGCTGTTTGGTAAGTTTTTAAATATGTTGACTTGATTGGAGAATAAATATGAATAAATCAATTAAATGGATTGCGTTAGTTGTTGTGCTTGTTGCTTTACTTGTCGGCGCATATGCGCTTTATAATAAATACAGCAAGGAGTATGAAGGCGAAAAGTTAGCCCAAGCATCACAGAACTCCCAAACAACACAGGAGAATAATGAGCAAGCTGCACTCGCACCTGATTTTACAGTTTACGATGTAAATGGCAATGAGGTAAGCTTATCGGATTACAAAGGTAAGCCTGTAGTTTTAAATTTCTGGGCGACCTGGTGCTACTATTGTAAGGAGGAAATGCCTGATTTTAATAAAGCTTACAAGGAGTATCCCGACGTGCAATTCCTTATGGTGAATGCAACCGATGGTGTGCAGGAAACTAAAGAAAAAGCAATGCAATATGTGAAGGATGAGGGCTTTGATTTCCCGGTGGTTTAGGATGTGGAAATGGATGCAGTAAATTCCTACTATGTATCAAGCTTTCCCTCTACATTCTTTATAGATGCAAACGGAGAGCTTGTAACCTATGCAAACGGTATGCTGGATTACGCTACACTCGTTAAAGGCATAGGCTATATAACAGAATAACTAAAAACAGCAGAGTGGAATTTTTCACTCTGCTGTTTCTCTTAATAATATATACTTATAACATAGTCGTCTTTTAAAATTGTTGTGATACGTGATTTATCAAACTGAAGATTAGCTAAATCTTCAATTAATCCTTCACCGGTGTATTTAAGATATGCTTCTTTGCCTGTCCATATTTCAAAAAATCTTTTTAGTTGTTCATTATTAAACTCGGTGTCATAATCATGTGAGCAAGGGAGTTTGCCTAAAATATATTCCTGATCATCCTGAGAAAAGAATTTTTTTAGTACCCTTGCCGATACGGGGTGTATTCTTTCTATATCTATTCCAACAGGTGAATCGTGTACAGCACACACAACAATATCCTCGCTGTGGCTTATATTAAAGTCTATATCGCAACCAACGGCATAGGGCTTATTATTTTCTCCGTTTGCAAGCTCAATATCCTCTGCCGGAATGGTCAAGTATTCGGCAATAGTGTTTTTTGCAAGCATTTCACCGGCTACAGAGCGCTTTTTGTCGTTTTTTTGGTGCATATGGTCAATGCGTGATTTTTTTCCCTCGGTCATAAGATTGTACCATTTGTCGTAAGTTTGAGGCGTCAGGTCATTTATGTTATATATAAACCATTCCAAAGAAATCCCCCCCACTACTAAACGTTATAACCACAATATATCACATTCCTGTAGTGGTTTGCAATAAATAATCTTATTAACGTGTTTGTTTAACTTGAAAAAAGATGATTTATGTGATAGTATTTATATGATAATATTATCTTTATTACTGTAAAAAAGGAGAAAACTATGCTGCCTGATAAAGAGACACGAGAGTTGATATACAGTTTAGCTGCTGTGGTTGCAATTATTGCATTTTTTATATATAACTTTTGCAAGTTGAAAACAAAAAAACAGAATATGAGTATGTTATCACGATATATACACGTGAAACTGAACGGGAAAGAAAAACAAAATTTTGCAACTCGCATAGTGGGCAGTATGTCCTTTTTAGCAGTTGTAGAAACGATAATATGCGTTGTGTTTACCTATTCTCCTGCGTCACTTAACTTTGCTTTTGGTAACTGGGTTGGTACAGGTGCAAACTACTTCGGTTTGCTTTTCTTCCTACCTTTGTTTATGGTGGTTATGAGTTTTTCTTTGTGGTTGGACCCTTTGAAGCAGAGCGATATTTCTGTTCCGGGCTTGCCTTTAGCTTTGGTGTTTACTAAAATTGCCTGTTTTACTTCAGGCTGTTGCCATGGTTGTTGGTGGCCCGGTGGCCCATATAGCTACAGGAATTATAGAGAAGAGTTTCCTATCCAGTTAGTGGAGGCTGCGGTTGCTTTCTTGCTGTTCCTTTTCTTGTTATGGTATCAAAAAAGGGCTAAAAAAGGAACTGTACTTCCTCTGTATACAATACTTTACGGAGCAACACGATTTATAACAGAATTTTGGCGAGGTGAGGAATTAGTCTGGAAGAGCTTAAGATTATTTCACTTCCTTTGCATAATCAGTATAGTTGTAGGTTTTGTTGAACTCATAGTTGTTCTTAAGTATGGTGACAAAATAAGCAGTTATTTCAATAACACGTTTTATTTCAGCAAAAAAAGATACAAAAAAATTTTTAAGCGTTAAAGCCCAGGGCTTTAACGCTTAATTTTTAGCTGATTATACTTGTAATTACATCAACAAGTTCACCACAATTTGAGGATTGGAAGTAGTGGGAGTCAGATTCAATAAAACGTAAATTGTTTACGTTTAAAGCATATTTCGACCACAAATCTTCAGCGTGAATGAAATCCTTGGTGAAGGGGTCCGTTTTGCTCATAATCAAAGAAATCGGGCAGGAGATTTTGCAGTTGTTTCTAAAGAAATACTCCGTCATAAAATCAGTATCTTTTCTGAAATCGGCAAAAATTTCAGAAAGTCTTTTTTTGCTTAACCCTTTGAAATTTGCTCCTGAGCTTTCCAATACTTTTTTCATAAGAAAATCAGGAATATAGTTCCAGATATTGTTTTTTAATGGTTTTTTTAAAGGAATACTTGCACCTGCGATATAGTGATTTACAAGCGTAGGATTGCTTTCTTCTATAATGTTCAATAATTTCATAGCCAGGGATGAACCGGCACAATGAGAATAAAAATATATTTTATATTTTTTTGCAAGTTCAATTATCTCTTGTGCTGTTTGTACACATTCATCATTTGCGTGAAGGAAATTTATAAAATATAAACTGAAATCAGCTTGTTTTTTTGAAAATTCCTTTACAAATGATGCATATGCCTCGGCGTTTCCACCGGCATAAGGGAACAAGATTAATGCTTTTGTGGCACCGGCACTTTCATTTAACGGCTTTAAATGGCTGAAAGAAGGAGTTTTTTTATTGTTAATCAATACTGCAAGCCTTTCAGGTGTAGCGTTAGCAATAAATTCAGGCGCAGACACGTCTTTAAATATATCTTCAGATAAAACAGAAATCATGGAAAGGCTTGTACCACCCAAATCAAAGAAATCGCTGTTTCTACCCAATTCCGTTGCATTGAGCGCCTTGCTGAATATATGGCAAATTTGATTTTCTGTTTCGTTTTGTGGTGGCTGAAGCTCAGCTCTTTCCTCGGTGAAATCATATGTTGCCAACAGCTTTCTGTCAAGCTTGCCACTTGTATTTAACGGCATATTTTCTAAGAAAGCGTAGCCTGTAGGCACCATGTAGGAGGGGAGTTTTTTAGCACAAGCTTCTTTTATTGCGCTTAACTTAGCGTTACCACAGCAGTAGGCAACAAGAATATCTCTGCCATTTAAAGAGCGTACAATAACAGCCGAGGAATCTATTCCTTCAACGCCGTTTATAACATTTTCAATCTCACCTAACTCAATACGCTGGCCATTGAGCTTTATTTGGCTGTCAATTCTGCCACAGAAGATAAGCTGGCCATCCTCACGCCAATATGCAAGGTCACCTGTTTTGTAGAGCTTACCTTCACCAAACGGATTATCAATAAATTTCTGTGCAGTTAAATCAGGGTTGTTAAGGTAGCCCTGCCCAACGTTTACACCACCAATGCACAGCTCACCCTTAACACCAATAGGTACAAGC